>JAEUOJ010000159.1 GCA_016789495.1 Accumulibacter sp.
GCTGCAGGCGGTGCCGCTGGCCTTCCGCGAGGCTTGCTGGAACATGGGCGCGACGCGCTGGCAGACGATCCGCCGCGTGGTCCTGCCGAACTCGATCACCGGCATCCTCACCGGGGTCATTCTCGAGGTTTCGCGAACGGCTGGCGAAACGGCGCCGATCATGTTCACCGGTGCCGTCTTCTTTACGCCGTTCTTGCCGCAAAGCGTTTTCGATCAGACGATGGCGCTTTCGCTACACCTGTTCGTCGCGGCGACGCAGGTGCCGGGAATCGCCGAGGAAGTCCCCTTCGGCGTCGCTTTGGTGCTGATTGGCCTAGTCCTGACCATGAACAGTCTGTCGATCGCTTTCCGCATGTGGCTGAGAGGGAGAAAGAAATGGTGAATCCCGGCGCGACGGCGGTGGCCAGCGACACGTCGGCACCCATCGACAATTTTCCGAGCAAGCTCGAGATCAAGAACCTGACCATCCGCTATGGCAACACGGCGGTGTTGCGCGGAGTCAGTCTGGCCGTGCGCGAGCACGAGATTTTCGGCATCATCGGCCCGGCCAACGCCGGCAAGACCTCGCTGCTCAAGGCGATCAACCGGATGGATGTGTTCACTTCCGGGATGAAGGTGGACGGCGAGATCCGTTTCAACGGTCGCGATACGAGTCGGCTGAACAACGTCTATGCCCTGCGCAGCCGCATTGGTGTCGTTTTTCCGCTGCCGGTCGGTCTGCCGATGACGGTATACGACAACGTGGCCCTCTCGCCTCGCCTGCGTGGGATCAACAACAAGGCCGACCTGGACGTGATCGTGCAGCGCTGTCTGACCCGCGCGGCCCTCTGGGACGAAGTCAAGGACCGCCTGCACGCCCTTGGCAGCCTGCTGTCCGGTGGTCAACAACAGCGCCTGACGATCGCCAGAGCGCTGTCACAAGAGCCGGATCTCCTGATGCTCGACGAGTTCTCGATCGCCGTCGATCCGGTCACCACGATGCGCATCGAAGACGTTCTCAAGGAACTGCGCCAGGAAGTGACTATTCTTCTGGTCACCAACCTGGTGCAGCAAGCGCGCCGTCTGGCCGATCGAACGGCCTTCTTTCTCAACGGCGAATGCGTCGAAGTCGGCATCACCGAAGATCTGTTCACCGGCGAGGTGAAAGACCCGCGCACACGTGACTACGTCGAGGGACGATTCGGTTAGACAAGCGCCCGCGCGGCCGATCGCCGGCCGTTTCACAGAATGGTCTATCAAGGACACGAACCACGATGAATACCCACCAGACGGCGGCGCTTATCCAAGCGACACCCGAGTACGCGATCGACAGCCAGCGACTGAACCTGTGGTATGGAACGTTTCAGGCGCTCTACGACGTCGATCTGCGCATCCGGCAAGGCCTGATCACCTCGATGATCGGGCCTTCGGGATGCGGCAAGAGCACCTTCCTGCGCAGCGTCAACCGGATCAACGAACGCCTCGGCTACGTCCGCATCGAGGGCAGCGTCCACGTCATGGGCGAGAACATCTACGACCCGCAGGTCGAACTGGTGCAGGTGCGCAAACAGGTCGGAATGGTTTTTCAGCGCCCGAACCCGCTGCCCATTTCGATCCGCGACAACATTCTCTTCAGCCACCGCTTGCATGCCAAAGGCGGCGGCGACGTACACCAGGGCACTCCCGACGAGATCGTCGAACAGTCGCTGCGCCAGGTGCTGCTCTGGGATCAGGTAAAGGATCGACTGACGCGCAAGGCGACCGAACTCTCGCTGGAGGAGCAGCAAAAGCTATGCATCGCTCGCCTGCTGCCGGTCAAGCCGAAGATGCTGTTGATGGACGAGCCCTGCTCGGCACTCGACCCGAAAGGAACCGAAGCGGTCGAGGAACTGCTCTGGGAACTGCGCGGCCAGTACACGATCCTCATCGTCACGCACAACATGGCCCAGGCGCGGCGGGCCAGCGAGGAATGCGTGTTCATGTTGATGGGCAAGGTGGTCGAGCACACGCGTACCGACGAATTGTTCGTCACACCAGTCCATCGGGAAACCGCGGACTACATCGAGGGGCGCTACGGCTAGCCGGCAGGCGCCGCGCGCCGGCTAGGCGGGCTGGCCGGAAAAAGCTCTGTGCCGCGGCTAGCTCAAGCGGCGCGGCGTCTGCGCAACGCGGCGAGTCCGGCGCCGAAGAGCGCCAGAGAGTCGGGCTCGGGAAACAAGAAGCCGCGGATCTCGCCACCCGGGAAGACCGAGCAGGAAAAGAGGAAAAGGGGTGAGGAAAAGGAGGAAAAGGGGAGGAAAAGGGGTCAGACACGATATTCGCAGAAATCGTGTCTGACCACTTTTTACCATTTTATGCGAGGCGACGTGCCGGCGGAATGATTTTGGTCAACGGGGGTGGCATTGGCCGAAGGCAGGGAGAGAAGTGGCGGGCTTTCAAGACCTGACGATTGACCTGAGCGGGATTGAGCAGGATTTCCCGCGATGAACACGGCGAATGACAAACTGGTCAATGAGTTCTTTCGGGATAACGAGCAGCGTCGCTGCCGCTTTTTTCTGGCTCGTCTAGGTTGGCATACATGCTCCTTTTGTGACATGTATGTCTCACACACAAAATTTCGGACAGGCTCCCAATTGTCATCCAATTGTCCCAATTGTCTCTAGGCACGCCATCTGGTCGAACGCTTCTTCGCTCGTCTCAAACATTTCAGGCGTATCGCCACGCGCTACGACAAACTCGCCAAGTCGTTCCTCTCCTTCATTGATCTTGCATGAGCCTTCATCTGGTTGGCTTATTTGAAAACAACTCCTAGCAGCGACTGGCCGCGTGGTTGCCAAACCGGCATCGCGCACCCTGAAGACAGCCTTGCCGCGGCACAGAATCCGCTGTCCAATCCAGTGATATGGAGCGCATGACGGTGGACGGCGAGGCGGCGAAGTTGTCGGACAGGGTAGAGGAGATCTACCGCCGTGAATCGCGGCGCGTGCTGGCGACGCTGATCCGCCTGCTGGGCGATTTCGACCTCGCCGAGGAAGCGCTGCACGAGGCTTTCCGCGCCGCCATCGAGCACTGGCCGGCGCAAGGCGTGCCAGACAATCCGCGCGCCTGGCTGGTGTCGGCGGGCCGCTTCAAAGCCATCGACGCGATCCGCCGCGATGCCCGCTTCACCGCGCTGGATGAGGAACTGGCGGCGGCGATTGCCGATCCGGCGCCGGCCTGGGACGAAAGCGAACCGATCGAGGACGACCGCCTGCGCCTCATCTTTACCTGCTGCCACCCCGCCTTGGCGCCCGACGCCCAGGTGGCGCTCACTCTGCGCGAAGTCTGCGGCCTGACCACGGAGGAAATCGCCTGTGCCTTTCTCGTTTCGCCGACGACGCTGGCGCAGCGCATCGTGCGCGCAAAGGCCAAGATCCGCGCGGCGCGCATCCCTTACCAGGTGCCGGAGCCGAACGAACTGCCGGCGCGGCTGGACAGCGTGTTGCGCGTGGTCTATCTCGTCTTCAACGAAGGCTACAACGCTAGTGCTGGTAGCGCCCTGACGCGCCACGATCTCAGTAGCGAGGCCATCCGCCTCGGCCGCCTACTGCTCGCGCTGTTGCCGGCGCCCGAGGTGAAGGGCCTGCTCGCACTCATGCTGCTGCACGAATCGCGGCGTGGCACGCGCGTCTCGGCGGAGGGCGCCCCGGTGTTGCTCGACGCGCAGGACCGCGGCCAGTGGGACAGGGCGCTGATCGGCGAAGGCAAGTCGCTCGTCGAGCAGGCGCTGCGCGAGCGCCACGCCGCCAACCCGCCCCGAGCCCTGAGTTCCTACACGTTACAAGCCGCCATTTCCGCCGTGCATGCCGAGGCCGCGAGCGCCGCGAATACCGACTGGGAACAGATCGTCGGCCTCTACGATGTGCTGTTGCGCGTCGAGGCCTCGCCCGTCGTGGCGCTCAACCGCGCTGTCGCGATCGCCATGCGTGACGGCCCGGCCGCCGGGCTGGCGCTGATCGATGCGCTGCTCGATGAAGGCGAACTCGACGAATACCGTCTCGCCCACGCCGCCCGCGCCGAGCTTTGCCGCCGGCTGGGGCGGGTGGAGGAGTCAAGGGCGGCGTATCGGCGCGCGTTGGAGCTGACGCAGTCGGAACCGGAGCGGCGGTTCATTGAGGGAAGGTTGGTGGGGTTAGATGTAAAGGGGGGCGCCGGTTGACATTGACAGGTACCAGCCGAAGGCGCGGCCAACGACATTAACTTGCCTGGCCGCACTCGCCATCGGCGCGGTGATGCTCGCCGACCTGCCAGAACTCGAGCGCGACCTTCAACGCCTGATCGACCAATTTTCGGCCCTGTCGATTTGGCCGTT
>JAEUOJ010000003.1 GCA_016789495.1 Accumulibacter sp.
GCTCATCGAACTGGCCGAGACGGTCGCGCAGATCAAAACCATTACCGGCCGGCTGGAACCAAGTGTAATCAGCTAACCGGGCAAGAGTGACATCCGGCGAAAGGCAGCGTCGGATGCCGAGTTTCAAGCCAAATAGGGGAAAGCAAATGGTAGACAAAAGAACATTCCAGTTGCCGCGCAAGGCGATTGCACTGGTGCTCGCCGGTGGGCGAGGTAGCCGCTTGCAGGAGCTGACCGATCGTCGCGCCAAACCGGCGGTACATTTCGGAGGCAAATTTCGCATCATCGACTTTGCCCTGTCGAACTGTGTCAATTCACAACTGCGCCGTGTCGGCGTCGTCACACAGTACAAGTCACACAGTCTATTGCGTCACCTGCAGCGCGGCTGGAACTTCCTGCATGGTGAAGTCAATGAGTTCGTCGATCTGCTGCCGGCGCAGCAACGGGTCGATGAGGAATCTTGGTATCGTGGCACGGCGGATGCGGTATACCAGAACATCGACATTATCGAGACCTATTCGCCACAGCCAGAATATGTCGTCATTCTCGCAGGCGACCATGTCTACAAAATGAATTACGCGGTGATGCTGGTTGACCACGTGGAGAGTGGCGCCGAATGCACTGTCGCCTGCATCGAGGTGCCGCGTTCGGAGGCCAGCGGTTTCGGCGTGATGGCGGTCGATGAAAGCGGAAAGATCACCGATTTCATCGAGAAACCCGCCGATCCGCCAGCCATGCCCGGCAATCCGGACATGGCGTTGTGCAGCATGGGGGTGTACGTGTTCAACGCCAAGTACCTCTACGCCGAACTGGCGCGCGATATCGTCGATCCCACCTCCAGCCACGATTTCGGCAAGGACATCATTCCGCGCGCCGTGCAAAATCGGGTCGCCGCGGCGCATCCGTTCTCACGCAGCTGCGTGGTCGCACCAGACGAGGAAATCAAAGAGCATTACTGGCGCGATGCCGGAACCATCGATGCCTACTGGGACGCCAACATCGATCTGACGGCGACGGTGCCGGCTTTGAATCTGTACGACCGCAACTGGCCGATCTGGACCTACCAACAGCAATTGCCGCCCGCCAAGTTCGTGCACAACCATCTTGACCGACGTGGCACAGCCATTGAATCGACCATCGCCAGCGGCTGTATCGTTTCCGGCGAAATCAATCGATCCCTGCTGTTCTCCAATTGCCGCGTTCATTCCTATGCGCGGGTGAATCTATCGGTGTTGCTACCAGACACCGTCATCGGTACCCGCGCCCGCCTGAGCCGTTGCGTGGTCGATGCTGGATGCAACATCCCGCCGGGGATGGTCGTCGGCGAAGACCCCGCGGAAGATTCCCGTCGCTTCCGTTATACCGAGCAAGGGATTACCCTGATCACTCGGAAGATGCTCGAACGCTTGTAAGATTCGCTCCTGCCGACATGGCCTTGCGCGTTGGATGGCTCGCAAGGCCATCTTCTTTTCAACCATTTCACTGCGGGGGCGAAGCTGACCGTCACTGTCGGTTCGGCGCTCACCGTTACGGAAAGTCGGGGAATCCTAGCCTTGCGCATATTGCACGTTGCCGCCGAAATTTACCCCTTGGTCAAAACCGGCGGCCTCGCCGATGTCGTCGCCGCCTTGCCGCCGGCGCTGGCGGCGCGCGGTCTCGACACGAGGATACTAGTTCCGGGCATGCCCGGTATTCTCAACGGAGTCGTCGGACTCAAACGGGTGATGCGCTTCGGACCGGCTTTCGGCGCAGCGGTAATCAATCTACGTCTAGGCCACATGCCAGACAGCGGGCTACCGGTTTATGTAATCGATGCGCCTTTTCTTTACCGTCGCAGCGGCAATCCGTATCTCGGTCCCGATGGTCGCGACTGGCACGACAACCATCGCCGTTTTGCGTTGCTCGGCTGGGTCGCTGCCCATCTCGCTTCCGGTGAACTCGACCGGCGCTGGATTCCCGATTTGGTGCATTGCCATGACTGGCACGCTGGTCTGGCACCGGCGTACATCGCGCAGAGCCCGGTACTGCCTACGGCGACGGTGTTCACCATCCATAATCTGGCATTTCATGGCTTGTTCCCGCTCGATTGCCACACCGATCTCGGTTTGTTGACCTCTGGCGCGATGCAAAGCGGCATCGAATTTCATGGACAGTTGTCGTTCATGAAGGCGGGGCTGGTGCATGCCAAGCGGATCAACGCGGTCAGCCCGAGCTATGCGCGCGAAATCTGCGCGGCGGATGCCGGCTGGGGACTGGACGGCCTGTTGCGTGATCGCGGCTCCGATCTGTCGGGCATCCTGAATGGCGTCGATTACCGGGTTTGGGATCCCGGCAGCGATCCGGCGCTAGCGAAAAATTACAGCCTCCACCATCTACACGGTAAAAAAATCTGCAAATTGAAGCTGCAGGCGGAACTCGGTTTTCGCCCCAGCACCAAAACCCCGCTTTTTGCGGTTGTCAGCCGGTTGACCGAACAGAAAGGTCTCGACCTGCTGCTCGGCGCACTGCCCGCGCTGCTGGCTGAAGGAGGACAACTGGTACTCATCGGCAGCGGTGATCCACGGATAGAAGCCGGTTTCCGCGCCGCCGCCGCCGCTCATCCCCATTCGGTTTCGGTTTATCTCGGTTACGATGAGCCTGCTTCTCATCGAATCACTGCCGCCGCCGATATCCTGTTGGTTCCTTCACGATTCGAGCCCTGCGGTTTGACCCAACTTTACGCCCTGCGCTATGGCACTCTGCCGCTGGTACGGCGCGTCGGCGGACTGGCGGACACCGTGGTCGACATCACTCCCGAGACGCTCGAAGATGGTAGCGCCAACGGATTCGTCTTTGATCAAATCGATGTTGCTGCTTTGGCAACGCGCATTCACCAAGCCTGTGCCCTATTCAAGCATCGCTCGATCTGGAAACGCATTCAGCAGCGGGGAATGGCACAGGACTTCTCATGGGACGACTCGGCGGCTCGTTATGAGGCGCTGTACCGGAGTATTTGAGGCGGATTTCAATCGACGGTCAACCCATGTACTTTGAATGAAGGCGGTCTGCCTGGTTTTGAGCCATCAACTGGCACTCGGTGAGGACCCATTGGCGGTCATCGCCGGATCTGTCCACCTCTTTTCCGTCGAAAGCCAGCAAGCAATTTGTTCTTGCACAACAAGGTCGTCTGCTATCGTGAACCAGAGGCTCTAGACGTTTGGCGTAGGCACGTGCTTCATTCCTGGAGGGGAACAACTCATGGAAAGACAGACCGTAAACCCCGTGGCTATACTTGGACGGAGGATGATGCACATCATCCCCGACAAGAAACATGGTGAAAAAGAGCCCGTCGTGCGAATCGCGACTACTCGCCCCGGTCAGGTCCATGGTAAAGCGGTGGGCCAATGAGCGCGCCAGCCAGCGCCATCGGTTCGCTCGCCGAACTGCAACCGGGACAGATCGTCCTGCCGCGTTTCGTAATCCAGCACCCCCCGGGATTGTTCGTCAAACCGGCCTTGCTGGTGACGTCGAACGAATTTCCCGAATTCGTCGATCGTGTGTTCGGCGGTGGCCTTTATTTTCGGGATTTGGTGTACACGGCGTTGCTGTCGCTGCTCTACGACGATGCGCTTCGCCTGCGGGCAACGGCCGACGAGGAAATCTTCCTGGCGGCGGACATTGTCGCCTTTCGAGCTGAACGCCAAGCGCTATACAAGGCCCTGCGCTTCGAAGGTCAGCAGGCGGTCTATATGTTTCAACCGGTGTTCATCGATGAGGTCGACGATCGAGGTAGCAGCGGAGAAAAGCGAACCTTTCTCGAAATCGACGAATTCATCGCCAGCGCCTGGAAAAACGGCTTGCGTTTCGGCATCGATCTCGCGGCGCTGCAGACCGGAATCAGCGCCGAGAAAGCGGTACGGCTGGTGGTGGCCAAGCCGTTGCCGTTCGTCGTTGGTCAGGATGCCGAACTCAAGGAACTGGCGCCGGGTCTGCATCGTAATAACGCGCCGCGCCGCTTGTCGGGCGGCAAGCTCGATTTGCGTTCGTTCGAAACCTGTTACCCACAGGTGAGCGCCGAATTGCGACTGGCAAAAAAAATCCTGTTGACC
Source organism: Accumulibacter sp. (assembly GCA_016789495.1). Lineage (GTDB taxonomy): Bacteria > Pseudomonadota > Gammaproteobacteria > Burkholderiales > Rhodocyclaceae > Accumulibacter. The sequence continues at coordinate 4,089 of JAEUOJ010000003.1, forward strand.
CCCGGAACCGACGGTCGCGACATCCTAGGCCAGCCCTTGCCGGCACCGATTCCGAAGGATTTCGAACTGGCATCGATCGCTGGTCCCGGGACGCGGATCAGCGTCGAACCCGATGGTGAATACTTGCTGGCCTGTGGCGCCGGCTTCCTGGCCATCGATACCAAGACACATCAGTTCTCGGTCTCCGAGAAGATCGTCAGCCACGAAGGGGTCAGTGCGCGTACCACTGGCGATCTGTCATTGAACGTCGAAGATTATGAACAACACGGCGAAATCCAGGAAAAGCGTGTCGTCCATTGTCGCAATATCACCGCGCACGGCGCGGTCTGCGGAGAGATCATTTCTGCCGGAGGATTGGTCTGCTTGAAAAGCAACCTGGTCGGCGGTAGTGCCAGTAACGCGGCTGGCGACATTGTCGTCGAAGGCGTCGCCTCCGGAGCGACGCTGACCGCCGGCACTGGTACGGTCAAGTTGCGGCAGGCAGACAATTGCCTGATCCGGGCTCAACGGGTGACTATCGAGCGAGCGGTGAATTGCGATATCGTTGCCGAACAGGTGATTATCGATCTCGCTGAAGGTTGTGCCATCGCCGGTAAATCGATCACCGTGCGTCTGGCCCGTCCATGGCGTGACCTGGACAACGCCCTGTTGGTCTGCCTCCCCGATCTGTCGGCCTACCGGGCACGGATCACCGCATTGCAAACCAAACAGGCCGAACTGACCGAGACGCTGACCATCCATCGAACCAGGCTCGCCGCCTTGCGTAACGAGAAGGAAGTCGCCAACTATTTACGTCTTGCTGGTCAGCTTCGCCGTAACGAAAGAGTACTCACCGCCGAACAGGAACCCGGCTGGCAGCGACTGGCCGCGAAAATGGCGCCCGCATTGCGCACCATGGCGGCATTGAATGAACGCATCAAGCAACACGAAATCGAAGCCCAGCAGTTGACCAGCCAGGTCGCCGAGGTGTGGCGCCAAAGTGAGGCCGCCTGTCAGGGGATCAGTTGCACCGTTGAGCAGAACGAAGGAGATACCCGTATCGATTCCTATCTGCCAGGCGCTGGCCAGGAGACACTGCAGACACTGTCCGCCAAGGAATTGAAAGTCCGTCTACGGCGCCGCGATGAAACAACGCAGCGCCTGTTCGCCGGCAGCGGCCAGCCCTTCACGTGGTCGTATCGACCGCCGATGCCGGAGAGCTGAGTGTCACAAGCAAGCCGGAGGCCGTGGATTTTCCAGTGTTCGGCGAAATAACGATCATTTATCGATTGGGATAGAAATAAGCCTCGCGACAACTTGATGTCACCGCAACGAGGTACGGGCCACGCAACCGGCGATTTTATGCCGCGGATTCTGCCCCATTGAGTAGACGCCATGAGAGGCAGTCGAAAAGTTACCCCAATGCGATGTGAACCCGAGCCCAAATCACCCAACCTCAGGACGTTCGCTGTCATCCAGGTGACGCCAATGATTCGTGGCACAGCCTCGATCGACTATTGCCATTCGTAAATCGCCCGTCGACTGACGCGCAATGCACCGGCAACATCATCGGTCTCCATAGGCGCATGAAATGTTATTCGCCAACAAACAGATGCGCGCCCGCACCGGCCATGCCGCTCATAAGCACACTGTTTTCAAGCATCTCCTACCAATCGATCCGCCTTGCCCCCATGCTGAACGAGGATGGTATCAAGATGCAACGCCAGATTACCGCTTCTGTCGATTACCCTTGACTTGATCGATCCAGCCCGTATAATCCGCAATTCCTTGCAACGGCGATCGTTCTCGACGCTGCTGAAGGCGCGTAGCTCAGCTGGTTAGAGCACCACCTTGACATGGTGGGGGTCGTTGGTTCGAGTCCAATCGCGCCTACCAACAAAAGATATTGGCAAGTCAATTCGCTGAGTTGGTTTGCCTTTTTTCGTTGGATTTTCCAAATCGGCTAACCCGCTCAATTGACTGAATGACATGGCGCCGCGGCGCTGCAAATCGATCAGTACACGGCAGGCGAAGGTCTAAGTAGTAACTCGCGTAAGCGTGGCTACTGCAGATGACTCCAAGGGCCGATCTGTGTTGCACTACGAGTGAATACAGATGGAAAAGCCCGCAAATCCGCGGGCCTTTTGGTACCCCGGCACCCCGGAATCACCCAAGGACCGGCGGACACAAGAGGGCCGACCAGCACGTTCTCTGGTCAGCCTAATGCTCAGTTATCGGAGCGCAAACTGGCCACGAAGGTTGTTTGCAGGGGTTCGGGAAGCTCGAAACGAGTAAAGACGCTTCTCAGTGCCGCTTTCTTTATGCCCGCGCCCTTGTCTTGAAAGCTGATTCCGAGGGGACGCCCGTTGGCCGCCAAGGTGGCGAATGCAAAACGCCAACGCTGCGCTTCGGCCAGACGCTCACGCAATTCGGTTTCGTTGCTGATTTCGACGCCAGCCTGTTTCAACGAATCGAGAAACTGGTCGAAAGATTCGGTGCTGAGACTGCCCATGTATTTCTCCTGTCGGAATGGCTGATAGCTTACAAATCGGATAACGTCCGCCATCCGGACAAGTTGACAGCATCGCGCGGAGAATCCCGTTGCGCTCTTCTGACGGGGAACGACCAAACAGTCGGTTGGAACTGGGGTTGCGGGGGATTTACTGGCTCGCCGCTGATTCCATCCGGCAAGCGACCTTCAACGCAATTGACTGACCGGTCGCACGTACGGCTGGCTCGACAGGCGCAAAGCGCTTAGTTTGCTCAATTCGCTGGTCGCTTGTTGGCGTGTGGCAAAGTCGCCGTAAATCACCCCCAGCCGGTCACGCCCCTGCGCCGTCGCCCGATAAATGTGGATCTGCGAGGCATCAAGCACTTTGTCGTTGCTGGCGATAAAGCTAGCGATCTGGCGTTGGTTGCTTGCGTCGGCCAGGAGCAACTGGATGACGAAATGGTCATCGGGAACCGCTTTCAGCCAAGCGTTGGTGGCGGCAATTCGTTCAGCGAGCAGTGAGGCTTTGACAACGCCATCAGTAGCGCTTGTCGAGCTCGCCGATGCGGCGGAGATGGAAGACCCGGGCGCAGTGACCGACGGTGATGGCGACGCTGGCGGAACATCGCTTGTCGACATACGCTCCGTTGATTGAGCCTTGGTGATGCGGTTTTCCGACGCCGCCTCCTGGCCGAGGCGAAGATCGACCGACTGGCGAGCACTCTGGCTGCCAGCAAAATAGGCTATTGCGGCGGTCAGACAAAGCGCGCTCAATCCACCCGCCAGCCACCAAACCTGACCAGGCTTGTCGTTGGTCAGGCGTTTGAACTGGCTGTCGCTGATTGCCGCCTTGACTTGCTTCGAGTCGACCTGGTGGCGCCCGTCGGAGAACGCCGCCAACAAGGCTTTATCTGCCAGAATGTTGATTCGCCGCGTCAATCCTTCGGAGGCTCGGCTGATCAGGCGGATAGCGCGCGGGGTAAACAGATCCGGACCACGATAGCCGGCGGCACGCAGACGGAACATCAGATATACACCCACATCGTCACGACGCAGCGGTTCCAGGACGAAATGATGCGTGATGCGGTCGTTGAGCTGGCGCATGGCGCTTTCCGCCAACCGGACATCGAGTTCCGGCTGACCAAAAAGGACGATTTGCAGCAGCTTGTGCCGGTTGGATTCCAGATTCGACAGCAGGCGAATTTCTTCGAGCGCCTCGGGCGGCATGGCGTGCGCTTCATCGATCAGGGCAACTACCTGCCGTCCAGCCCCATAGATTTCGAGTAATCGTTCCTGAAGTGCGCGCAACAACTGGTGACTGGGCACTTCGTTGAGAGGGATCTGCAGTTCCTCGGCGATGGTGCGCAGGATCTCGTCGCGCGAAAGCATCGGGTTGGCGAGATAAACCGTTTCGACATTTGTCGGCAGTTTTTCGAGCAGCATCCGACAAAGCATGGTCTTGCCGCTACCGACCTCGCCGCTGACCTTGACGATCCCCTCATCGTG
>JAEUOJ010000020.1 GCA_016789495.1 Accumulibacter sp.
TAGATTCCTGGACTCCCTGTTGCAAACCCCGCCAAGTGCGGAAGTCTACTTGCAACTCCTTGAGCAGACGAGAATCGCGCTTTCCTTCATCGACGAGGAATTGGCGGAAGGGTACATCAACAAGGCGTTACCCTTAGGGACTATCGAGGAGGATCGCTTCCAGCAGACCGTCGCTACATGGCGGAAAGTGGCGCGCGCTTATGCGCACTGCGCCAGAGTCCAGGGTGGCAGTGGCCAAGCGCCGAATGCGGACGGATTGGTGATGATTCTGCATCGTTGTATTTTCGCGACAGAAATGGTCATCTATGCTCATTTTCGTGTTCGTCGGGAACTGCCAGCCGGCGTGTGGCTCGATCTTCATGGCTACTATGCGAGTGCCGAAGAATGGGGGGTGGCGACAGTCGTCGTGCCCGGCATTGCCGATTCTGCTGGCCGGCAGTCGTCCTGTGCCGACGCCTATGTTGGCATCCTGTTGCTGGAGCTTGTCGAACCGTATGGGTTGACTTTGCGCGAGATGGCTTTGATCTGGCAATGGTCCTCACTTTGGTCATCGTTGACGACAATGGAACCGATCGAACCGGATGCGCCGGTGCCGATGCTGGCGCTCGATTTGATGCAGGACAGCGCCGTAGGATCGGTTTCGGAACGTAGTGCGCTCGAAAATCTACGGAAGCTGGGTACAAGCCAGCTGCTGGAATTGATCAGACAGATCAGACGCCAGTTGTCTCAAAAAATCTCTCCGTCAGAATTGGGACTTGGTTCCGATTGCACGGCCGGACAATGCCAGCGGTTACTGAAGCGAGCCTTTAAGTCCTGGTCGCTGTTGCGGGGAGCGCGTAATTTCCCTCGCCACAAGACTACCGGAAAGCAGTCCAAGGTTTGCACTGGCTTGCCGGCGATACACTATTTCATCTCGGGAAAGGAATTCGTTCAGCCAGCGGCAGCGAACATGTATTCGCGGCAAGATTTTGAAAGCTTGTTTGCTTTTCGTCACTTGACTGACACAACGCAGCAACTTGAATTTCGCCAGTCACAACTCGGATTTACCCAGGAAACCTGGCAAATGATCGACGAAAGTGCCGCCGGACTGCGTTTGCTGCGCTCCGCGAGAGCCAGACGGTTCGAAATTGGACAACTGCTGTCAATATGTCCCGCTGATGCTACGACATATTTTTTGGCCCAGGTGGTGTGGTTGATGCAAGAAAGAAGTGGCTCCTTGCAGGTCGGCGTGGCCGTTTTTCCGGGTAAGCCTCAGGCGGTCGCTGTAAGACCGGTGGCGCAGCAATCAGTGGCTTCCTCTCCACACGAGTATGAAAGAGCGTTTGTTCTGCCAGAAATCCCTAGCCTTGGTGTCGAGCAGACGCTGATTCTGCCCGCGGGTTGGTATCATCCGCAACGGCACTTGGATCTCTATACCGACCGGGTTTGGCGAGTCTGTCTAGGTCGTTTGGTTACTGAAGGGTTGGATTTTACACGGGTCATTTTTACCGCCCTATGATCGTTGCGCCGGCTATCGGCGGAGCTAAAAATAGCTTTACACGCCGGGAACGAGTTGCTAGGATCAATTGGAGAGTAAGTGAATATGCTAATTAGAAAATAGACAAGGTTGTCTTTCGCGAGGGGTGGCGATTTGCAGTTTGATTTTTCGATCTTTAATCCCAAAGCTCGATCACTGATTGGTCTCGATATCAGTTCTTCATCGGTCAAGATGGTTGAGCTGTCTCTCGATGGGAAAGGGGGATATCGGGTCGAACGGTACGCGATCGAGGTTTTGGCGCGCGACATCGTTTCGGATGGCAATATCGTCAATCTCGAAGGCGCTGCTGAAGCGGTCCGTCGGGCATGGAAAAAGATGGCCACGTCCACCCGTCAGGTGGCGATCGCTTTGCCGGCTTCACACGTCATCACCAAAAAAATAATCGTCGCCGCCGGACAGCGTGAAGAAGATCTGGAAGTTCTGGTTGAGTCCGAAGCCAACCAGTACATCCCGTTCCCTCTGGAAGAAGTCAATCTGGATTTTCAGGTCATTGGGCCCGCTCCATCCTCGCCCGACGAAATTGAGGTATTGATTGCTGCTTCTCGGAAAGAGAAGGTCGAGGATCGCGTGGCGGTGGCCGAGTCGGCCGGACTCAAACCGGTGGTTCTCGATGTCGAATCCTACGCGGTGCTGGCGGCGTTCGAATTGATCGAGCAGCAGCTTCCCGAGGGCGCACAGAATCGGATCATCGCTTTGGTTGATATCGGCGCCAATGTGATGAATCTGACTGTCCTGCGCAATGGCCAGCAACTTTATACACGCGAACAGGCTTTTGGCGGGAACCAACTGACCCAGGACATCTCGCGTCTTTTCGGGATGAGTTTCGAGGAGGCCGAGGCGGAAAAGCGTCGCAACAATCTGCCAGAAAAGTACGAGTCCGAACTCCTCAAGCCTTTCCTCGAATCACTGTCACTTGAATTGTCGCGCGCCTTGCAATTCTTTTTCACCTCCACTCAGTTCAATCAGATCGACCATATCGTTTTGTCGGGTGGTTGCGCCATTCTTCCTGGCGTAGACGAGGTGGTGGCGGCCCGCACACAGATCAATACGATCGTCGCCAACCCATTTAACGGCATGTTTCTCTCCGAGCGTGTTCGTAGCAAAACGCTGCAGACCGATGCTTCCTCCTTGATGGCGGCATGTGGTTTGGCGCTACGGAGGTTTGACGCATGATTCGAATCAATCTCTTGCCTCACCGCGAGGAGAAGCGACGGGTCAGGCGACAACAGTTTTACGCTTTGCTGGGTTTCATAACCCTATTCTCGGGTTTGGTCGTTTTTCTCGTTTATTCAGTTATCTCCAGCTATATTGCCAACCAGGATGCCAAAAATGATTTTTTGAAACGAGAAATCGCTGTTCTCGACAAACAAATCGATCAGATCAAAAAGTTGAAAGAACAAAGCGGAGCGCTGATGGACCGTAAACGGGTCATCGAATCTTTACAGCGAGACCGTGCAGAAGCAGTGCGCTTGTTGAGTGAGTTGGCGAAGCAAATGCCGGAAGGTGTCTATCTTCGTTCCCTGAAACAGGATGGGCAGCGAATCAATCTCACCGGCTATGCTCAGTCCAGTGCGCGGGTCTCGACCCTGATGCGCAATCTGGAAGCCTCGCCTTGGCTTGAAAAGCCTGAATTGTTGGAAATCAAGGCGGTTATGGTCGACAAGCGTCGTCTCAATGAATTCGGCATGAATGCTTCGCTGAAGCGTACCCCTGCCAATCCAGCGACTTCAGCTCCAGCCAGTAAACCAGCGGAAACCGGAAAGGGAGCGCAGTGAAATTGCCCGCGTTACCCGTGATCGATTACCAAGCGATCGTCAATGATTTCCGGAATTTAAATCCCAAGGATGTTGGCGCGTGGCCTTTGGTGCCTCGTGTTACTGCTTTGGTGGCGTGGTCTTTAGTCATCCTGTTGGCTGGCTGGTGGTTTTTTTGGTCCGAGCAAATCGATTCCCTCAACAGCAAGATTCAGAATGAATTGAAATTACGCGATGAGTTCGTCGAGAAGAAGAAGCAGGCCGTCAACCTCGATCTCTATGTTCAGCAGCTCAATGAAATCGATCGATCGTTTGGTACTTTGTTGAAACAGTTGCCAAACAAGTCCGAGGTCGAAGCATTGCTTGTCGAGATCAACCAGGCGGGTATGGGGCGGGGCTTGCAGTTCGAGCTGTTCAAGCCTGGTGCCGAACTGGTCAAGGATTTTTACGCCGAGTTGCCAATCGCCGTACGCCTGACCGGTACGTATCATGATTTCGGAGCTTTTGCTGGAGACATTGGCAAATTATCTAGAATTGTGACCTTGAACAACATTGTCATTGCCGGGAATCCTCAAGCAAAGGACGGAACGCTGGTAATGGATGCCGTCACCAAAACCTTTCGATATTTGGACGAAGAAGAGCTGGCAGCGAAGAAAAAGGCGGCGCAGGCGGCGAAAGGCGGGAAAAAATGAGATGTCTGTCTTGGCTGCCGCTGGTCGTTGTCTCCCTGATGGCCTGTTCGTCGAGCGAGCATGACGACCTGCAACAATGGATGGACACCGTTTCCCAAGATACCAAGGGCAAAATTCCGCCGATACCAGTCGTCGAGCCCTATATGCCTGTACCCTATGATGTTGGAGAATTGGTCGATCCATTCAAGCCTGCCAAGATTGGTCCGGAAGACAAAAAAGGCGGGGGCGGTTTCCGTCCCGACCTTGATCGGCCCAAGGAGCCACTGGAAGCCTACCCGCTGGAATCGCTGAAGTATGTTGGCGTAATGACTCGCCAGAAATCAGCATATGCCATCGTCCAGGCCGACGGGGCCTTGTACCAAGTCAAGATCGGCAATTACATGGGACAGAACTTTGGCGTGATCGTTGCCGTATCCGAAGCCGAGATTACCTTGCGCGAACTCATTCAGGATGCGGCCGGCGATTGGGTTGAAAGAACGAGCAGCTTGCAGTTGCTGGAGAAGGGGACGAAGTAAATGAAGCTAATGAGACAATTCCTGCTCGTCGTGGTCGGTATTTTCCTGATGTCGTTTGCCGTGGTACACGCGCAGCAGGATCAAGCATCGCAGAACGCCATTGAATCGATCAATGTGATACAGCAGGGTGCAGTGGTCAATGTGAAGGTGACGTTCAAGCAGCCTGTGCGAACCTTGCCGGCGACTTTCAGTGTCTCCAAACCGGCGCGAATCGCTCTCGATTTTCCAAATACGATCAATGGCTTGGGTAAGTCAAGCCAGAATTTTGACGAAGGCGACCTGAAAAGTGCCAATATCGTTCAGGCCGAGGATCGGACGCGTCTGGTGTTGAACCTCCATAAGGCGATGACCTACGAAGTCAATCTCGACGGCAACAATGTGTTGATCGCATTGGTTGCAAGCGCCACTGCAACCGGTCAGGTCGCTCCTCCTGTGGAGCACTTTGCCAAATCGCGTCCTTCGACGATTGAAAGTGCCATTCGCGATATTTCCTTCCGTCGCGGGCGGGATGGCGAGGGACGGATTACCGTCGATCTGACCGACTCAAATGCCGGCATCGATATTCGCCAACAGGGATCGACTTTGGTGGTCGATTTCGTCAAGGTTACCGTCCCAGAGACTCTGCGTAAGCGGCTGGATGTGACCGATTTCGCCACCCCGGTGCTGAACGTGACCACGGCGCAGCGGGATGGCGGCGCGAGGATGACGATCACCCCGCGTGGGTTGTGGGAGCATAATGCCTATCAAAGCGACAATCAGTTCGTGATCGAAGTCAAACCAATCATCGAGAACCCGAACAAGCTGGTTCAAGGGACCCGGGGCGGCTATCAAGGCGAAAAATTATCGCTCAATTTCCAGAATGTCGATGTTCGCCGCCTGTTGCAGGTGATCGGCGAATTCACAGGCATGAACATGGTGGTCAGCGATTCGGTCAGCGGTGCCATCACGCTGATTCTCAAGGATGTGCCCTGGGACCAGGCGCTTGACATCATCATGCAGCAGAAAAATCTCGACATGCGCAAGAATGGCAACGTGATCCTGATTGCCCCGCGCGATGAACTGGCGACCAAGGAAAAGCTGGACTTCGAATCGAAACAACAGATCGGCGATCTGGAGCCTTTGCAGACCGAGAGTTTCCAGATGAACTACATCCGAGCGGAAGCCGTTCACAAACTGTTGATCGATCCCAAGCAATCCTTGCTCTCGAAGCGTGGTAGCGCCCTGCTCGACGATCGCTCGAACATGATGTTCGTCAAGGACACCCCAAATCGACTCGATGATGTGCGAGCCATGATCGCCAAGGTCGATATTCCCGCGCGTCAGGTGATGATCGAAGCGCGGATCGTCGAGGCTGGGGATTCCTTTGCCAAAAATCTGGGGATTCGCCTGGGTCACGGAGCGACCACAAAGACATCGAGTGCCTCCGGTACGACCGTGACCAACTCCTCGACGTTGGCAGCCATCACTCCTGATTTCAGGATGTCGGAAATCGGGTCGGTAAATTTGCCTGCCACGCCCAGATCGGGTACGGCAGGCATTCTCGGACTGAGTTTTTATAATCGCGATTACACCAAGTTTTTGAGCGTGGAAATTTCCGCTCTCGAAGCCGACGGTCGCGGCAAGGTCATTTCCAGTCCGCGGGTGATGACCGCCAACCAGGTCGAGGCGGTTATTGAACAAGGTGTCGAGATCCCGTATCAGCAAGCGACTCAGGCGGGAGCGACCAGCATCGCTTTCAAGAAGGCCAACCTGTCGTTGAAAGTGAAGCCGCAGATTACGCCGGATGGCAAAATCAGCATGATGCTCGACGTGAACAAGGATACGCCGAATACCTTACTGTCAACGGGTGCCGGCGTGGCCATCGATACCAAACACGTCAAGACGGAGGTTTTGGTCGAAAATGGAGGAACGGTGGTCATCGGTGGTATTTATACGCAAAACGTTCGTAATACCACACAGCGCATACCGTTTTTCGGTGATCTGCCTTATATCGGTTTCTTGTTCAAAAACAGAGAAATCATTGACGACAAGACCGAGTTGCTGATTTTCGTGACGCCGCGGGTCGTCACCGAGAACCTGGCCGTACGCTGAGCCATTTCATCTCGACTGAAAGCCGGCCTCTGTGCCGGCTTTTTTCTGCCCTATCTCGCTTGCGATAGAATACCGGGGTGGACGGCGAACGCAAAAAGCAAAACATTTATCTGGTGGGTTTGATGGGAGCCGGAAAGACGACCATCGGTAAAATGTTGGCCAAGCGATTGGCTTATGTCTTTATCGATTCCGACCACGAGATCGAGGCCCGCACGGGCGTCAGTTTGCCAACGATTTTCGAAATTGAAGGAGAAGAGGGGTTTCGAAAACGTGAGGCGCAAGTGATTGCCGAAATGGCGGCACGCGAAGGACATGTCGTGGCGACGGGTGGCGGCGCCGTGCTTCGTGCCGAAAATCGGGCAAATCTGAGAAGTAGCGGTCTGGTGATCTATCTGAATGTCCCACTTTTCGCTCTCTACGAGCGGACACGTCTGGATAAAAATCGCCCGCTGTTGCAGGTCAAGGACCCGTTGCAGCGGTTGAAGGAATTGCATGCCGAACGCGATCCGCTGTATCGCGAAATTGCCGACATCGTGGTCAGCGGTAGCCGGATTGCCGTGCAGACCCTCTTGCCCCTGATTGCGCAAAAGACCTGATGATCATGAATACCCTCGACGTTGTGCTTGGCGAAAAAAGCTATTCGATTCATATCGGCCTGGATCTTGTTGATCGCATCGACTTGTTGCTGCCTTACATTCGTCATCGGAAGGTGGTGATCGTCAGCAATGTCACGGTAGCCCCACTGTACCTTCAGCGCTTGAGTGTCCCGCTGCGACAGGCCGGCATCGAGGTGAATGAATTACTTTTGCCAGATGGCGAACGATATAAGAACTGGCAGACGCTGAACACCATTTTTGATTTGTTGCTCAACTCGCGCTGCGAACGTTCAACGCCGTTGATCGCGTTGGGCGGCGGTGTCGTCGGTGATATGGCCGGCTTTGCCGCCGCCTGTTTCCAACGAGGAATGCCGTTCATCCAGGTGCCCACCACATTGCTCGCGCAGGTCGATTCTTCGGTCGGCGGTAAAACGGCGATCAATCACCCGCTGGGCAAAAACATGATCGGCGCCTTTCATCAGCCGCGGCTGGTGTTGGCCGATCCCGGGACATTGAACACGCTGCCTGATCGTGAATTGCGCGCGGGTCTGGCGGAAGTGATCAAATACGGCTTGATACGCGATCCAGCATTCCTGGAATGGTTGGAAACCCATCTGGACGACTTATTGACTCGTCACTCCGCCGCCTTGACCCAAGCGATCCTGCGTTCGTGCCAAAACAAGGCTGAGGTGGTGATCGCCGACGAGCGCGAGCATGGCGAGCGAGCCTTGCTCAATCTCGGCCATACCTTTGGCCATGCCATTGAAACCGGCGTGGGTTATGGCGAGTGGCTGCATGGTGAAGCGGTGGCGGCAGGGACGATGATGGCTGCCGAACTGTCGGTGCGCCAGGGATGGCTGCAAGCGGCGGATCTGAGCCGGATCGAGCGGTTGTTCGCACGTGCCGGGTTGCCGGTGTTCGGTCCACCGCTGGCGGTCGATCGTTTTCTCGACTTGATGCGTCATGACAAAAAAGTGCAAGATGGCCGGTTGCGGCTCGTCTTGCTGAAAGCGCTGGGCAAGGCGGTGGTCAGTGACGAGGTGGCGGTGGAGGACATCGGCAAAGCGATTCAAGCGCGCTCGGCTCATGGCTGAATTGGCGCCCTACGCAGTATCGGACAACAACTCGCGGGGCCGGCGGCATCCTGAAAACGCGGCTGTGCATCGCAGCGAATTTCAACGCGACCGTGATCGGATCGTTCATTCGACCGCCTTCAGGCGTCTCGAATACAAAACGCAGGTCTTCGTCAATCACGAAGGCGACCTGTTCAGGACCCGTTTGACGCACAGCCTAGAAGTGGCACAAATCGGCCGCAGTATTGCCCGGGCGCTGCGACTCAACGAAGATTTGGTCGAGGCCATTTCACTGGCGCACGATCTTGGACATACACCATTCGGCCACGCCGGACAGGAAGCGCTGCATCGCTGTATGCGCGACTTTGGCGGCTTTGAACATAACCTGCAGAGTCTGCGTATCGTCGATTTCCTCGAGCAACGTTACGCGGCCTTCGAAGGACTGAATCTTTGTTTCGAAACACGCGAAGGAATCATCAAACACTGCGGGTTGGAAAATGCACGGCAATTGGGCGAGCTGGGTGAACGGTTTATAAAACGCCAACAACCCTCACTGGAAGCACAAATCTGTAATCTGGCCGACGAAATCGCCTATAACAACCACGACGTCGATGACGGCCTACGCGCCGGCTTGATCAGCTTGCAGCAACTCGAAGCCGTGGGACTGTTTGCGCGTTACCTCAATGAACTTCGGCGAATCTATCCTGGATTGACGGAGCGTCGCCTGATCCATGAAACGGTCCGCCGGATGATCAATGCATTGGTTTGTGACTTGATCGATAACACCGCCGCCAATATCGCCAGACATTCGCCGCGGAGTGTTGAGGACGTCCGCGGCGGACCGCCGCTGGTCGGTTTCTCGGACGACTTTAATCGTGCGCAGCAGGAAATCAAACGGTTTCTGCGCGAAAATCTCTATCAGCACTACCTGGTTTTGCGGATGACTCACAAAGCCCAGCGGATCATCAGCGATCTATTCAGAGCTTTTACCGAAAATCCCGCCTTGTTGCCGCCACAATTTGTGGCCCAGGATGGCGGCGAGCAAACACGGCGGGTGGCGGATTACGTTGCCGGGATGACCGATCGTTATGCGATCAAGGAACACCGGCGAATGTTTGCGATAGGCGAGACCTAGTGTAGTGTTCCATTCTGTTTAGAACTTAAGCGGCTGTTGGCGCGGATGACCTTCTGCAGGATGTCGGCTGCGCTCTTGGTCCAGATGAATGGCTTGGGGTTGGTGTTGTGATGGGCGATGTACTCGTCGATGGCGAT
>JAEUOJ010000044.1 GCA_016789495.1 Accumulibacter sp.
GTAGGTTCCATTGGCGGTTCCCGTTACGCCAATGCGCTATCGACAGGAAGATGCCGCTCGTGAAATACTCTCCCTGCACCCGTGCCCGGCACGGTGTGGAGCACGGCATCGGTGTTAACTTTGCGGGTTTGGCCGGTGTCGTGCTCGTTCTTCTTGGCGGACCCTTTTTACCGCATCGCGAACCGCCTTGTCATCCCCGCGTGGCCCCCTTGGCCGATCAGCGGCAAACTTCCCCGAGGGTCGGCGCGCGGCAGGGAGGCGTGTCTTCAGTCGCCCTTCGGGCTCCCTCCGACACGCCCCCTGCCGCATCATCGGTGGCGCAGCCACCCTCAAAACGCCGATTCGTCTCGGCCACGGACCATCCCTCGCCGGCAGCCTCCTCTACGCCTCGCAGCCAACTATCGGCAGTTCTTGACCGCCATTGACAACCATCAACGACTCCTTGAACCCCTCGGCTCCATACCACCTACCGAGGCTGAGACTCGGTATTTTCAGCAACTCACTACGTAGTTACAGCACGCCTGCACTTAAACTCCGGAGCCTCTACGAATCCCGGGGCGATTCACCCGTCAGCGATCAACGCATTTGAACGGTGCAATGCTCGAATCATCTGGATTGACGCATGGGCATTGTGCTAAACGTCGTGCCATTCGCGCGTGGTTAGTGTCACGTGTGGCGGTTTGGCACCAGGCAACGACACGTATCCGCTGCGTCACCCGGGAATGGAGTGGGGAAGCTGTGTCGGAGGTGTTGGCGATGTGGCCTGGACCTGGAGTCCACCTTTACATTTCGCCGGAGCAGTGCGTAGACGTTGAGGATGATCGGGCGCATGCGGGCGGGATGTACTCGCGCGCATCCGGTCTTGGGCGAAGACGATGTCCATGTGCCCTGCTGCGCAGACCATTGTCGAGGCGTGCTTGTTGCGCGCCTCCCGTCCAGCGCAGGCGTCGCCAGCCGATCGGGGTGGGCAGTCACCTTGTCAGATTGCGTGACGCATGCGCTTCAAGACTCATAGCGGCCTGGGAAAGAAGAGCGCTGATCCGGTGCTCTCGGCGACGCTTTTGACGCGAGCCGCGCACACCGTCCCTATGTCTACAACCGGTCCCGTCCGGGCTGATCACCTGGCCTTGAGCGAGCCCAGGGCGTCCTCTACCGCGGTGTCGAAAAGTGCCTGACGCGAGATGACGGTTGCTTGGCCGGTTCGCAATAGTGAATCGACCCATGTCGGTGGGCGCGCCAACGCTGTACGCCACTCGTTGCTGTATAACAGAACGACGCCGGAAAGCGGGCTTTGCCAGCAGCAGAAACCGGTGGATGTCGGTTGATTCGCCAGCCGGAAACGCAACCAGTCGCCGATTCGCCAGTCGTCGTTGCTCAGTGTGGCCGGTAAGCGAACCGCGGGGCTGATGCCGAGATAGTGAATGCGATGGCCTGCCTTTTCCAGCAATTGTGCTTCGCCGTTTTCCGTTGGTCTTGGGGTCGAGGTTGTTGGCGACTGGCGAACGGAGCTTGAGGGTATCGATGTCGGCGCCGTCTTGCCCGGAGTGCGCAGGGCGGCCGTCTGCAGGTCGAATAGAATATACATGAACGGTCGCCGTTCGACTCCGGTGACGGCGATACTGTCCAGACCGGCATCGAGGCGCTTGATCAGCGATGAAGCCATTCCGGCCAACCGCTTTCGATCTTCGGCCGAGTATTTCGGTGTCACACTCCAAATCAGTTCATCGGCCGTTGCCTGGCATTCTTGCCAGCGATCTCTACCGGACTGGGCGGCGGCGATCATCACTCGTCGCCAATAGCTTTGCAGGAAAGAAGCAATTTCCGGCGAACTCGTTTGCATCAGGTGGCTGTCGAGCCACTGGTCGGTCAGCCTACCGGAGTAGAAATATTGTTCGTGCGCTTCGATGATGGCTATGGACGGTTCGGCAGCTCTCAGAACCGCCTGGTCGCGTTTGACGATCAACTGGTCGAGTTCGGCGAGACAAGCGTCCAGAGAATAATTCTGATCCGCGATCACTTGTTCAGCACTGGCGCAGACTCGCGCAATCCGCTGATAAACCGGGTGCTGATTCCCGACATCCAGCGGCAGTCCCAGGGCGGCGTTTCCGACGCGATTGATCAAGCCGCGCGCCGGGTGTTGTCGATCGGTGAATAACGACGGATCAGTGATGGCGCGTTTGATCAGGGGGATTTGTAGGTGGGCAATGGCTGCCTTGATCGAATAGGGCAGTTCGGCCAATTCGAAGATGCCCTTGAAAACAAGTGCCAAAGTGTCGATGGCGACGGCTTCCGGCCTGCCGGGTGGCAAGGCCAAGTCGTCGGCCTTGAGCGGGTTCAGGGCTTGCCCGGGTGTCCCGGTCGAGGTGACCCCTGGGGTCTGCTCGTTTTTTTGCAAGGCGGTCAAATGATCTAGCAACCGATTGAGCATCACCACGGCGGCTGCATCGAGTAGCGGATTTCCTTCCGTCAGAATCCCGGTTTCTCCGACACCCGGCATGCCCGCGTTGCCCCGCGCTTGACCGGCCAGTATTGAACGCAAGGTGGCCAAGGTGTCAGTGATTGGGGATTTGCCGGCAGGAGCGACCGACTGATCGGATGAACGTCCGGGAGTCCTGGTCTCGACTGCAGGCATGACGCCGCGATTGGCCAGTAGTTGGTCAATCGTCCGATAGAGCGTAGGTAGATGTTCGCAGAAAAGGTCTCCCAGCCTACCGAGAAGATTTAGGATGCGTTCGCTGTCGCCCTCGCTTTGTCTGGCAATGACCCATAGCCCGGCGTTGATCGTCTCCGGGCCGAGTGGGTGGCTGTCGGGATTCATTCCGGTCTTCTGCGACAGGGTCATGTAGCGGGTCTGCGTTCGCCACAGGTCTCGGCCAACGGCGTCACGTAAATGTTTGGCAATCTCGCCAATTCGAATGTCGAATTCGAGATCGCTATCGGCCATCAATGTCATTCTCGATGAAGTCAGACCGGAAGATTCGGCGAAACCGATTTCGATGTCGTTGTCAACCAATGCGTCGTGGCTGGCGCCGATGGCATCAGAAAAGGCCGCCAACAGGTCTGGCGAAACAATCCCCGCTTGCCGGACGATGTCGCATAGTCCGTGCTGAAACATTTCGCGGCTGGCACGGAGAATGGCCGACCGTTCACAGTGCTCCGGGGTGCTCGGTGGCATGGGGCGATTGGCGCTACTCATTTTCTGTGGGCATCAATGAATGGCCTGGGTCGACAATCTTCGAGGATTCGGCGGCCAGGCGGCGACCGATTGCACAGAGTATAGTCAATGGTCAGAGGTCTTCGCCGCCAATTCAACGATCAACTTCGCGGGTGATGCATGCCAGGTTTTGCTCTCCTGATCGACGAAACTCCGTGAAGAATGGTTCGCCATTCGGCTTACGGAAAAATAACCGCGCGTGGCGCTTGGGTTATAAGGCAACAAACCGCGTCAAGCCCGTTACGACGTTGACTGCTGGTGCACCCTGCCGAGGGAACTGGTTAGAATGAAGTCTGTACTCAACGTGACAGGATTTATGGTGTCCGATTCAGCGCCTGGTTTTCATCGTGCCTTGCTGATCAGCGTGTCATTTTCGTTGATCTTGAGCGGTTGCGACGCTGTTCAACAAAAGCTGGGCCTCGAATCGGTCGCCGCGAAGACGGCTCGTCTCGAAGGCGAAGGAAAGGCGGTTGGCGGCGCCTGCCGGCAGTCCGGCCGAGCAATCGAAGACTGCTACTCGATTTATTCCTGGCTACCCAAGGCGGCAATCTATGAAGGGTGGCGCGACATGGACGTCTACATGCGCGAAAACAAGTTGCCCACCATCGAACCACAACTGCCTCCACCGCAGCCGCCTGGAACGAAAAGGAAAAAAACACCCGCCGCCGATGCCGTCGACAAGTCCGTCGAGGCCAAAGAAGGCGCAGCCAAGGACAACGAAGCCAAGTCCGCCGACAAACACGGCGGCGGCTAGACCCCGTACCGCTGCAATCATCGGGATGCAGGTAACCAGACCGACCTAATCATCTGCTTGCTGTCGTTGAACGGCTCGCTTCAAGGGCATGCAAAATCATATCCCGATCCCCTGCAGAACCGCCAAACTTTCATAACCACCGAGGTGACGAGTTGTTTCCAGTTTGGTGATTTGGTGAGGTGTCGATTGACACATTCTCCTGCTTTGCGCTAGTATGCCCGGTTTCTGTAATCAGGCAAAAGGACGGCGTTTCTGATGAAGACTTTCTCCGCCAAACCGCACGAAGTACGGCGTGAGTGGCTTGTGGTCGATGCCACGGACAAGGTATTGGGTCGCTTGGCGACCGAGATTGCCCGCCGTCTGCGCGGCAAGCACAAACCGGAATTCACCCCACATGTCGACACCGGTGATTTCATCGTGGTGACCAATGTGGAAAAACTACGGGTGACGGGCAACAAGGCCGAAGACAAGAAATACTATCGGCATTCCGGCTATCCGGGTGGCATCTATGAAACCAATTTCAACAAGATGCAACAACGTTTTCCGGCGCGGATACTCGAACTGGCGGTCAAAGGGATGCTGCCGAAGGGGCCACTGGGTTACGCGATGCTGAAAAAATTGAAGTGTTATAGCGGAGCAAACCATCCGCATGCTGCTCAGCAGCCGCAAGTTCTTGAACTTTAAGGGATGACTATGGCTGACAACTATTATTACGGTACCGGTCGTCGCAAGAGTGCCGTGGCGCGAGTTTTTTTACGACGCGGCAACGGCAAGTTCATCGTCAACGGCAAATCGGTCGACGAATTTTTCTCGCGCGTGACCGGTCGAATGATCGTTCGCCAACCGTTGAATCTAATTGAACAATCGAGCGATTTCGATATTCTGGTCAATGTGGGTGGCGGCGGCGAATCGGGCCAGGCCGGGGCGGTACGTCACGGCATCAGCCGGGCGCTGATTGCTTACGACGCCGCATTGAAGCCGACCTTGTCGAAAGCCGGTTTTGTGACCCGCGATGCGCGTGAGGTCGAACGCAAGAAGGTCGGTTTCCACAAGGCCCGTCGTCGCAAACAGTTTTCCAAACGTTGATCCGCGCCGTTTTCCTGGACCAGAAGGCCGCCCATCCTGGCGGCTT
>JAEUOJ010000047.1 GCA_016789495.1 Accumulibacter sp.
ATTCATGGATGGAAAATGGAATAAGAACGCAAAATTCGAGGAGAGGGGAGTGGAATTTAGCATAAAAAGCGGCAGCCCTGAAAAGCAGCGCAGCGCCTGTGTCGTGGTCGGTATTTTCGAGCCGCGCAAGCTGACGCTGGCAGCGGAACTGCTTGACAATGCCGCCCACAACTATCTGTCGGACATCATCCGTCGCGGCGACATGGAGGGTAAAGCCGGAACGACGCTGTTGCTGCACAACGTTCCAGGCACCTTGTGCGACCGAGTGTTGCTGGTCGGATTGGGCAAGGAAAAAGAATTCGGCGACAAGGAATATTGCGACGCGATCCGTTGCGCGGTGCGCACACTCAATGAAACCGGCTCCTTCGACGGCACCGTCTTTCTCACCGAAACCACGGTCAGGAAACGCGGCGTCGCCTGGCGTGTCAGGCAGGCGACGATCATCGCCCAGGAAACGGTCTACCGTTTCGATCAGTTCAAAAGCAAAAAGGACAAGGTGCGGCGACCACTGCGCAAGCTGACCTTTGTCGTCGACCGACGCAATGAACTGGCCATCGCCGAAGAAGCCCTCGGTCAGGGACAGGCGATTGCCGAAGGGATGACCTTGGCCAAGGATCTCGCCAATTTGCCCGGCAATATCTGTACGCCCACCTATCTCGCCGAGACGGCACAAAAAATGGCCGCCGAGCACAAATTCGAGATCGAGATTCTCGACCACGAGGCGATGAACAATTTGGGGATGCAGGCATTGCTGGCGGTGGCCAAGGGGTCACGGCAGCCGCCGAGGCTGATCGTCATCCACTATCGCGGCGGCAAGAACGACCAGAACCCAGTGGTGTTGGTCGGCAAAGGAATCACCTTCGATTCGGGCGGCATTTCACTGAAACCGGCGGCGGACATGGACGAAATGAAGTACGACATGTGTGGCGCGGCCAGTGTTCTCGGCACCATCAAGGCGGCGGCATTGATGAAATTGCCGCTTAATCTGACGGTGATCGTTCCCAGCGCGGAAAACATGCCGGGAGGCGCGGCGACGCGTCCCGGCGACATCGTCACTTCGATGTCCGGTCAGAGTATCGAAATCCTCAACACCGACGCCGAAGGACGGTTGATCCTTTGCGATGCGTTGACCTACGCGGCGCGTTTTCAACCGGAGACGGTGATCGACGTCGCCACGTTGACCGGCGCCTGTGTGGTGGCGCTGGGTCACGTCGCCACCGGGCTGTTCGCTAACAGCGAGCCATTGGCCCGGGAATTGCTGAACGCCGGCGAAGAAGCGCACGATCGCGCCTGGCAGATGCCGTTATGGGATGACTATCAGGACTTGTTGAAAAGTCCGTTTGCCGACATCGCCAATGTTGGCGGACGCTGGGGCGGATGCATCTCCGCCGCCTGCTTCCTGTCCCGGTTCACCAAAAAATATGTTTGGGCGCACCTGGATATCGCCGGTACGGCCTGGAAATCGGGAACCGACAAAGGGGCAACCGGGCGACCGGTTCCCTTGCTGCTCCATTACCTGATGAAGTCGAGTCGGAAACTCAGTTGACACAGATCTTTTTTTACCATGACGCCGCCGATCGTCTGGGTGCCACCGCCGCGCTGATCGGCAAGGCGGTGGCACGCAATAAATCCTTGATCGTCTATGCTCCGGACGCCACGATGGCGTCCGCGCTCGATCGCCACCTCTGGCAGCAGCCGGCGACTGGTTTCATTCCGCATGTCGATGCCAGTTCGCCATTGGCCGCCGAAACGCCTGTCGTCATCGCCAGAGACCTCGAGACGATCCTCCACGACGAACGGTTGTTCAATCTCTCAAATGAGGTGCCACCGGGCTTTTCCCGTTTCACCAGCCTGATCGAGGTCGTCGGCTGGGCTGACGACGAGCGACTGGCGGCTCGCGAACGGGTCAAATACTACAAGGACCGCGGCTACGAAATTCAGTATTTCGATCTGGCGGGGAGCCCGGCGTGAACGGTGACCCCGACCTGAACCAAGGCGTCAATCCGCAGAACCCGGCGGCGGCCGGAGCCATGGACGACAACGGGCAAGAAGCGCCGCGTCGTTTACGTCGAAGGCGCAGTTTCGTGGCCAGCGATGTCGTTCGAGATGCCGACAGGATTCGCGCCCGGCTAGCCGACCGTTTCAACGATGACGATCTGCCGGTGCTCACCGAAGTCGTCGTCGAGCCTGACGGCCGGAAGACCGCCACCGGGGCAAGCACCTGGGCCAGCCAGGTGGAACAGCATTTGGGCGCGGTCCTGCCAGGTTTGCTCCAGTCAGCGCTGGCCGATGCCGGGCAACGCTTGCAGCAGCAAATCGAAGCCGAGATCGCGCATAGCTTGCGTCAATTCCTCAGCCAGCATTCCGTACCGGAGACGGACCAAGAACCGGGGTCTGCTGTGGCGGCCGACGACTGACTCCTGACTGGACCAGCAAGGAAGACGCTGTCGGTGGGTCGTCGGTTCAGGGTTCCACCTGATCGATGACCAGTCGCAACTGGTTGCTGCCTAGCTTGACGCCGGCGAGACGACCGAACAGGTCGCCGCTCGAACTTTTCGCCGTCCCTGACTTGGCGATCCGCGCCTCGACCTGCACCGCTCGAAATTCCGAGAGTTTTCTGCCACCAGGCAGGGCCATCGAATCATCCAGGAGAAATCGTAGAGGCAAGTCGCCGACCGAGGCGCGCAGTGCGGCGAGCGGCATTCGCTGGCCGTCTTCGGCGCGAGCGAAAACGTACAGAATGTCGCTAGGTCGCGCCTGTCCCGCCAGCTTGCCGCTCAGACTGACCTCGCCACCAATGGTCCGCGGTCCGGCCAGCGGCATCGACCTGCCGGCCGACGCCTGTGCCGCCAACTGGCGGACCTGGGCGACGACGGCGGAAAGAGTCTCGGCTTCGGCGCTGCCAGGTTCGAGTTGCGCGAGCAGACGGCTCCAGTGGTCAGCGGCGACGGCAAACTGACGTCGTTCCCGGGCCGCTGCGCCGGCAAGCAGCAAGGCTTGCGGAGCGTTTGGATCGAGTTTCAATGCCCGATCGATCAATTCGCCGGGTTTGCCTTGCAAGCTGCCGCCCTGCGCCTGACTGATCGTCTCGGCGTAGTCCGCAAGCAGGTTCGGGTCCTGGTTGACCAGTTCACTGACCTGGTCGTACGCCTTCACCGCCTCGGGAAATTTTTCGAGCACTTTGTACGAACGGGCAAGCATCAGCCAGCCTTGGCTGTCGTCCGGATTCTGGCGCAGTTTGTCCTCCAGTCCGGCGACCATGGTCTCGATTTGCGACGGCGACAGGCGCGCCTGTCGCTGCAGCGGATCCAGCGCGCGCGGGTTGCCGAGCAGAGCGTAACCAAGCAGCGCCAGCAAGGGCAGGAGCAGCAGCAGGGCAAAGACGGTCCGGCGACTGGATGAGGGTGAAGCCCCCGGCAAATCGCTGGTTGAAGCCCCAGGCGAAACGGTCACACTCCCGGTAACATCCACTTCGTCGAGCAAGCGACGCTGCAATTCCTTGTACGATTCCGCGAAGCTCTGGGCGTCCAGCGTGCCTTCCTGGCGTTCACGTTCCAGTTCAGCGAGTTGATCACGCAATATCGCCAAATTCGCTTCACCTGCTCCGCCGACAGACGCCGCTGGATGAGATCGCCAGATCGGCCGGACAAGAATGGCGACGACAACGAGCAACAGAATTATCGCCGAGACGATGAACGCGGTCATGACGATCCTTCGCGAGGGTTCGGGTCACGCAACAGCGCTTCGGCCTGTCGTTCCTCGCCGGCGGTCAAAGATTGTTCGCCGATCCGCCGGTCGCGACGGCGCAGGTAGCGCAACAAAGCGACCAGACCGATGACCAGCAAAACGCCCGGACCGAACCACAACAGCAGCGTGCTGCCCTTGAGCGGCGGACGATATCGGACGAAGTCCCCGTAACGGTCGACCATGAAGGCCATGATTTCGCTGTCGCTTTTGCCCGCCTTAATCAGCATCCGGATTTCACGGCGCAAGTCGTTGGCCAGATCGGCCTGTGA
This sequence comes from Accumulibacter sp., assembly GCA_016789495.1. GTDB lineage: Bacteria > Pseudomonadota > Gammaproteobacteria > Burkholderiales > Rhodocyclaceae > Accumulibacter. The sequence continues at coordinate 4,017 of JAEUOJ010000047.1, forward strand.
ACCGGCCAACGACTCATTCTGGCAGACCAGACAGCGCAGTTCCGACGAAATGGCGACCAGCCGTTTTTCCGTCAGCTCGTCGGCGGCCAGCGGTGCCGCTTCGCCGGCCAGCAGGATATTCCAGCCACCGATCAGGATGAGCACCATGGTCACCAGTAACCGCCTCATTTCGACAACTCCGCCAGCAACGGCAGAATCTTGCCGGTAACGACATCGGCGGTCAGCGGACCGGTGTGCTTGAGGCGGATGATTCCCGTCCGGTCGATGAGGTAGGTTTCCGGCACGCCATAGACGCCGTAGTCGATACCGACCCGGCCGTCGATGTCGAGCACCGACAAGGTGTAGGGATTGCCGTGCCGGGCGAGCCAGGCACCGGCGCGTTCGATGACCTGCTGTCGTTCACTGCTTGACGACAATTTGGCGAGATCGATGTTGCCATCCCCGCGCACTTCCTTGTAATTCAGTCCAATCAGCGGCACGGTCTGCTTTTTTGCCCATTCGACCAGCACCGGATGTTCCTGACGGCAAGACACGCACCACGACGCCCAGACGTTAAGCAACCACACTTGTCCGCGCATCGTCGATGGCGAAAAATTCTCTTCTGGAGCGTGCAGTTGCGGCAAGGAGAACGAGGGCGCCGGTTTGCCGACCAGCGGCGAGGGCACGTCACGCGGATTAAGCCGCAATCCCAGCGCCAACAGTACCAGCAACGCCACAAAACCGAGCAAGGGCCAGACGAAGCGATTCATGGGCAGGACCTCAGACGTTTTGCGATGCTTGATTGAACAACGAGTTGGTAGGCGCGCTCACTTGGCGCCGGTACCGTCGATCGCTGAGGGCAATCGCCCCGCCGAGCGCCATCAGCAGGCAGCCCCCCCAGATCCAGTCCACCAGCGGCTTGTAATAAACGCGGATCGCCCACGCTCCGGCGGGGTTATCTCGGTCGATGGGCTCGCCGAGCGAAACATAGACGTCACGCCACAGACCGGAATCGATCGCCGCTTCAGTCATTGGCATCGCCGACGACGCATAACTCCTCTTTTCCGGGAACATCTTGCGCAGGTGCCGGCCATTGCGGCTCAACTCGACCTCGCCGACCATCGCCCGGTAGTTCGGCCCCTGGCTCGAAGTGACGCCGTTGAACTTGAAGGTGTAGCCAGCAACGTCCACGGTGTCTCCAGGCTCCATCCGAACGTCTTTTTCGGACTGGTAGGCGCTGACGACGGTGACGCCGATGACGAATACCGCAACGCCGACATGCGCCAGATGCATGCCGAAAAAGCTGCGCGGCTGGCGGCGGACAGCGTGGACGTATGGTTGGCCGGCACGGGTGCTCCGCACCCGTTCGATGACGTTGAGCGCCGCGCTGAAAACGATCCAGCCCGCCAGCAACAGGCCCACGGCGACCGTCGGTTTCCATTCGCCGTACAGAAACGGTGCCAGCCCGCCGACGACTGCCGCCGTCAGGAAAGCCCAGCGCAAGGTGCGCGCCAATTCGCTGATGGTGGTGTTCTTCCAGCGAGCGAACGGCGTCACGCCGATCAGGAAAACAGCCGGCAACATCAGCGGGACGAATACGGCATCGAAGTAAGGTGGGCCCACCGACAGCTTGCCAAGTCCGAGCGCGTCGATCAGCAGGGGGTACAGCGTCCCCAGCAGCACCGACGAGCAGGCGACGACCAATAAAACGTTGTTGGTCAGCAACAGCGATTCACGTGACAATAGAGCGAAACGACCGCCGAGACCGACTTTCGGCGCCCGCCAGGCGAACAGGGCCAGCGATCCGCCGATCACCGTCGCCAGAAACAGCAGAATGTAAATGCCGCGACGTGGGTCAGTAGCGAAGGCATGAACCGAGGTCAACACCCCGGAGCGAACCAGGAACGTGCCGAGCAAGGACAGCGAGAACGCCGAGATCGCCAACAGCACGGTCCAGTTCTTGAAGCTGCCGCGCTTTTCGGTCACTGCCAGCGAATGGATCAACGCCGTACCGATCAACCACGGCATGAACGAGGCGTTCTCGACCGGGTCCCAGAACCACCAGCCGCCCCAGCCGAGTTCGTAATACGCCCACCACGAGCCGAGGGCGATGCCGAGCGTCAAAAAAGCCCAGGCAGCGGTGGTCCACGGCCGTGACCAGCGGGCCCAGGCCGCGTCGAGCTGACCCGACAGCAGCGCGGCGATGGCAAAGGCAAAGGCAACCGAGAAACCGACATACCCCATGTAGAGCATCGGCGGGTGAAAGATCAGCCCGGGATCCTGGAGCAGCGGGTTCAGGTCACGACCCTGCTCAGCCGCCGGCAGCAGGCGCTCGAAAGGATTCGAGGTCAACAGGATGAACAGCAGCAAGCCGGCGCTGACCAGCCCGAGGACGCCGAGCACGCGGGCGACCATCCGTTCAGGGAGTTGCCGGGAGAAGCGCGCCACCGCCAGTGTCCAACCACCGAGCATCGTCACCCACAGCAGCAACGAACCTTCGTGGCCGCCCCAAACGGCCGCGGCGCGATAGGGCACCGGCAACAGGGTGTTCGAGTGCTGGGCGACGTAGATCACCGAAAAATCATTGGCGACGAATGCCTGGGTCAGGCAGGCAAAAGCGATCAGCAACAGCAGGGTTTGCGCGACGGCGGCCGGCCGGGCGAGAGCGATCCACTCCGACCGGTTGCGATGCGCGCCAAATAGCGGCAACGTTCCCTGGGTCAAGGCGACGCAAAACGCGAGAATCAGAGCAAAGTGACCGAATTCCGGAATCATCGGCGAGAAAATCCTTGGGCAGCGTGTCAGACAGACGTTTAGGGTTTGAGCGTTTTCGCGGCCGCTTCGACGCG
>JAEUOJ010000063.1 GCA_016789495.1 Accumulibacter sp.
GAGAAACCGAGACCGGTGGCGACAACGCCCTTGAGCGCTTGTGGACTGGTCAGCTCCATCAGCGTCTTCAACTGCTCCGGTTCGACACCACAGGCACGCAGATAATCGTCGGTCACTTCGCGCGTCCCTGAACCTTCCTCGCGGGCAATGAAGTTGTGACCGAGCAGACCGCGCGCGTCGAGATCGGCGTTTTTCGCCAGGGGATGCCCCGGCGCGCAAATCACCTGCAATTCGTCCTCGCCACAGACTTCGCATTGCAGATTGGGCTGGCGCAAACTCGACTCGATCACGCCGACGTCGAGATTATGCGTGGCGATGGCGTTGCCGATCGATTCGGCATTACCCACCGTCAGCCGTGCCCGCACCTGCGGATATCGGCTGTTGAATTCGCCAAGAATCGGCGGCAACAGGAATTCGGCGATCGTCGTACTTGCCCCGACCAGCAGGCTGCCGCTCATTTGGCCCGTCAGCTCGGCAACCCGGATGTCGAGCTCGGCGGACATGCCTAGAATCCGTTCGGCATATTCGAGCGCCAGTTCACCCGCCGGGGTCAACGAAATGCGCCCACCGCCCCGATCGAACAGGCGGGTGTTGAAGCGTTCCTCGAGTTGCTTGATTTGAAAAGTCACCGCCGGCTGGGTCATATGCAGCGCGTCACCGGCCTTGGTGAACGACAGATGCCGGGCTACGGCATGAAAAACCTGCAATCTCCGGTCAGCCATAAGTTCTCTCTCAGATTCCCCTTATCAGCTGCCTATTCAATCATAAAATGACGCGGCTGGACAGACGGTCAGGCGGGCTGCCGGACGCTCAACCCGTCATTGATTCAGGCGTCTGCGAAAAATCCAAACCCGGTCGTCCGACCCCTCGGCCACAAAACGGTAGCCGTCGACGGCAAATGCCTGTAAGCCGGTCGCCTCTCGCAGACGATTGACGATCGCAAAGCGTGCCATCTGCCCGCGGGCGCGTTTGGCGTAGAAACTGATCACCCGATAACGGCCACCACTCCAGTCCTCGAAAACCGGCTGGACTACCGGTACTGACAGCTTCCGCGGCACGACCGCCTTGAAATACTCCTCCGAGGCCAGGTTGACCAGACTAGTGGCGTCAATGGCGCGTAAATCCTCATTCAGTGCGACGGTCAGTCGATCGCCCCAGAATGCGTAAAGGTCGCGGCCGCGCGGATTGACTAGACGAGTGCCCATTTCCAGACGATACGGCTGGATCAAATCGAGCGGACGCAACAATCCGTATAAGCCCGAAAGAATGCGCAGTTGGCCTTGCGCAAACGGCCAATCGTCTTCGCGCAAAGTCGATGCCTGCAAACCGTCATAGACGTCGCCGTTGAAGGCCAAAGCCGCCGGCTTTGCGTTCTCCGGAGTGAACGGACGTGTCCACTCCCCGTAGCGCGTGGCGTTGAGCACCGCCAGCGGGTCGCTGATTTTCATCAAACTGGCCAGTTCGGCGGGAGAAAACTGTCGCAGCCGGTCGATCAGCACCTGCGCCTGTTCGAGATGAAGCGGTTGGCTGAATGCCGCCAGCGGCGGCGGTGTCTTGAAATCCAGCGATTTGGCGGGCGAAAGAACGACGATCATGGGGCGATTCCGGGCACGGAGGGACCAAAACGAGAGTTTGTTGAGATACCGACATTGTAAGCCGGCCGGCCGACCGGATTGTCGATCGAGCGCCGATCGGCAAGCCGATCGGGATCTATCCGCCGAATGCGGGCACGCCATGGCTCGGCCGAAAAATCGGCATCGTCGAATCGACGGAATTACTGCTCCATGAGCCAACTTGTCCACCAACTCACGGCGCCCGGCGCCGACCCGATGCGCTGGCGGCCAAAGCCGATCGCCGCCCTTCCCCCGGAACGCGAGACATCAACTCCATCAGGCGACACAGGCAAGCACTGTATGGCCTGCTGAACACGCAGCCGGACTGGCGAGCCGGCTTGCATTTCGGCTCATGTTGCGCTTCAGCTCGTGCGAGGCATGCGAGAAGCGCTCGGACTGAAAAGACCAGGTCTCGCTGCTCTCATCGCGGCTGTTTTTTCGGGTCCGGATCAGGGCACCCTCGGACAGGCAGCGCTGCAACATGCTGGGGCGCACTGGGCGATGACCAAAGAAGACACATCATCGCCGTCGGACGCCATCTGCAGGACGCACCCCATCCTCGCCAAGAGACTGGTCCTTATTGAGGCTGAAGATCGCAACCCTCCACAAGACTCCCTTGTGGCCACCCGGAGTATGGCGCGCCCACCCTCATGCTTAGGACTGCGGGATCTACGCCACCACGTTCCGTACAGCTTCCGCACCCTGACCCTATTGGCCGCTTCGCCTCGCGGCGGCGCCTGATTGCCGTTTCGAATCCGTCAAGTCAGCGCTCTTCCCGCGACGTCATCCAGACTCTCGGCCGCCCACGACATCCTCACCGTACAGGACATTTCTCCTGGCCAACTGAGTAGATCTTTCCAGATCAAGACAGTGCACACTGCCGGACGTAAAAAATCCCGTTGGAAATCAACGGGATTTTTTGAATATTGGCGGAGTGGACGGGGCTCGAACCCGCGACCCCCGGCGTGACAGGCCGGTATTCTAACCAACTGAACTACCACTCCGTGCGGAACACTTCGAAACTTGTAACTCAGCACTCAATGGGTACTTACCCATGTGAACAACACTGAATTAATCGCTCGAAAACACATTATATAGAGCATGATCGCTTCGAGAGCTGCGGATTATACCGGTTTTCGGGGCGTGATCAAGCGCGAATTTCTCGTCCACTTTCACGATTGCTTCTTCAGCCTGGGTCAAGCAGGTCGAATGGAGGCACCCGCAAGCAGGGATCCGAGGCGTTCATCCGGCACCCCGGTCGACGTCAGCGCCGCTCACTTGCATTGAACCCACGGGCAAACTGCTCGGGTAAGCCGTGAAAAAAGAATTTCCACCATCGTGTCTTCGACATTCATCGTATTCTCGCCGACACCACCCACCCGCTCGCATCGGTGACTATCCGGATCAGCCATCGCTGTTCTCGCTTCGAGCAGCGATGGCAAGCAGGCGCTGTCGACTGTCGGCCGGCGCGTCATGAACTTGCAGCACTTTATGGCGGGACGAGCGTCCTTTTGTCACCGTGATGGCTGCGCGGGGCAGTGCCAGCTTTTCGGCAAGAAAATGGATCAGCGCGGCGTTGGCTAGTCCGTCGACAGCCGGCGCGGCAAGGCGGATTTTCAGGGCATCGCCGTGCAAGCCGGCAACTTCGCTACGCTTGGCACCCGGCTGGGCATGAATGGTCAGGATGATTCCGTTAGCGGTCGTGCGCAGCCAATCGACCACCGATCTACAAGAACATCAACAGCAATTGCGCCAGCACGATGACGATCAGCGGTGACAGGTCGATCGACCCAACCGGCGGCAATAGGCGTTGAATCGGGCGAAGAAATGGACCTGTCAATTGACCGAGCGGCTGGCTCAACGGGCTGTAGGGGCTGATCCAGGACAGAACGGCCTGAACGATCATCGCGCCGATCAATAGATAGAGGCTCAAGCGCAGGGTCGCCAGCAGGGCGCGCCAAAGCAGCAGCAAGCCACTTGCGCCCTGGGTCCAGACGTCGATTCCGGCGTGCAGGGAGACGGAGGCAAAAATCAACACGGCTTGCAGGACGAAGACCGGCAGCAGGCTGGCCAGATCGAGGCCCCACAATCCCGGCATGACCCGGCGCAACGGCTTGACCAGCCAGTTGGTCAACTCGACGACGAACACCCCGAGCTGATTGTTGAACGAAACGCGGAACGCCTGCATGAAGAAGCGCAACAGCAGAACGACACTCAGGAAACTGACGATCGCTTCGAGGAGAAACAGTATCGCTTGCGCCAACATCAACCGTCCTTGCCCAGCAGTTCGCCCAGTTCTCGGCCGCGGGCATTGGCCGCAGCGATGCCAGCGATGAAACCCTCCTTGACACCGCGCTCGGCCATGGTCCGCAGAGCGGCTTCGGTGGTGCCGCCTTTGGACGTCACCCGTTCGCGCAACACCGCGGCGGCTTCGTCGGATTGCGCCGCCAGACGCGCCGCGCCGAGAACAGTGTCGATCGACAGTTGCCGCGCCTGTACCGGCGACAAACCCAGTTCCTGAGCACCTTGCTGCAAGGCCTCGATGAACAGGAAAACGTAGGCGGGACCGCTGCCAGACACCGCGGTCACCGCATCCATTTGGTCTTCTTCGGCAATCCACAGCGTACTGCCGACGGCCTGGAGGATGCGTTCGGCACCGAGACGTTCGGCCATCGACACGGCCGGCATCGCGCACAGGCCGGTGATGCCGGCGCCGATCAACGCCGGAGTATTGGGCATTGCGCGGACGATCTTGCTGTAGTCACCCAGCCAGCGCGACAGATCGGCGAGTCGCAATCCGGCGGCAATGCTGATCACCAGTTGCTGCCTGAGGAATTTGTTCAACGATGCACAGGCCTCGCGCATCTGCTGGGGCTTGACCGAAAGTAGCAGGGCGTCACAATCGAGAGCGGCGGTGGTCGGCGTTTCGTAGCAACGCACGCCATACACTAGACGCAATTTGGCGCGTCCTTGCGCGCCCAGTTCGATCACCGCGATATCCGAGGCCGCAAAGCCGGTTTTGACCAGGCCGCCGATCAATGCATTGGCCATGTTGCCACCACCGAGGAAGGTGATTCTCATTTTGAATATCTTTCACCAAAAATTGCGGTACCGACACGGACCAGGGTCGCGCCCTCGGCAATCGCCGCTTCGAGATCCTGGGACATGCCCATCGACAGGGTATCGACTGCCAACCCGTCGGCTTGTAGTTGTAACCAAAGCTCATGCATACGACGAAAAGGTTGACGCTGCGTTTCGAAATCGCTGCTCGGCGCAGGAATGGTCATCAGGCCACGCAAGCGCAGTCCGGGCAATGCGGCGACGGCCTGGGCCAGGGGAGGCACATCGGACGGGGAAACACCGCCTTTGCTGGCTTCACCGCTGAGATTGACCTGCAGACACACCGACAAGGGCGGCTGCGAGGACGACCGTTGTTCGGCCAGACGTTCGGCGACCGGCAGTCGATCGAGCGAATGCAGCCAATCGAAATGGGCGGCGATCTGACGCGTCTTGTTGCTCTGCACCGAGCCGATGAAATGCCATTCGAGGGTCAGGTCGCGCAAGGCAGCCATTTTATCGAGGCTTTCCTGGAGATAGCTTTCGCCAAAAGCGCGCTGGCCGGCTGCGGCCAACGCGCGGACGTCCCCCGCAGACCAGGTTTTGCTGATCGCCAGCAGGGAAATTCCCGCAGGGTTGCGTCCGCATTGTCGCGCCGCCCGGTCGATACGCGCCAGAACGGCTTGCAACTTGCTAGTACTTGTAAGTGTGACCATAATCAAGTGATGCGCAGAGGGGAGAAGTATATCACTGCGCTCCGCCCACTGCCCCAGGACCGAGATCTGATGGACATCACCGAATTACTGGCTTTCAGCGTCAAGAACAAGGCTTCCGACCTGCATTTATCATCCGGCCTGCCGCCGATGATCCGCGTCAATGGCGACGTACGGCGCATCAACCTGCCGGCTATGGAACACAAGGATGTGCATTCGATGGTGTACGACATCATGAATGACAGCCAGCGGAAACATTACGAAGACGTCCTCGAATGCGATTTTTCGTTCGAGATTCCGAATCTGGCGCGTTTTCGGGTCAACGCCTTCGTGCATAACCGCGGCGCCGGGGCGGTGTTCAGAACGATTCCGTCAAAGGTACTGACTCTCGAAGAACTGAATTGCCCGAAAATCTTCAAGACGATCGCCGAGTATCCGCGCGGGATCGTGCTGGTCACCGGGCCGACCGGCTCAGGAAAGTCCACCACCCTGGCGGCAATGATCAATCACATCAACGAGAACGAATACGCGCATATCCTGACCGTCGAGGATCCGATCGAATTCGTCCATCAGTCGAAGAAATGTCTGATCAATCAGCGGGAAGTCGGCCCGCACACCCTGTCGTTCCAGAATGCTTTGCGTTCTGCCCTGCGTGAGGACCCGGATGTGATCTTGGTCGGCGAGATGCGAGACCTCGAAACCATCCGTCTGGCCCTGTCCGGCGCCGAAACCGGCCACCTGGTCTTCGCCACCCTGCACACCTCGAGCGCGGCGAAGACCATCGACCGGATTGTCGATGTCTTTCCGGCCGCCGAGAAGGAAATGGTCCGTTCGATGCTCTCCGAATCGCTGCGGGCGGTGATATCGCAGACTTTGTTGAAAACCAAGGACGGCTCCGGGCGAGTGGCGGCGCACGAGATCATGATCGGCACCCCGGCGATTCGCAATCTAATCCGCGAAAACAAGATCGCGCAAATGTATTCTTCGATTCAGACCGGGCAGCAATTCGGCATGCAGACCCTTGACCAGAACCTGATGGACCTGGTCCGGCGCAATGTCGTCGCCTTGAACGAAGCCAAGACCAAAGCGGCCAACAAAGACAGTTTTGGCGGCGTCTGAGCCGGATCCAGCGATAGGGGAGAGAGGGGATGGAACACGATCAGGCACTGAAATTCATGCACGAACTGCTGCGCCTGATGTCGCAGAAAAACGGTTCCGACTTGTTCATCACCGCCAATTACCCGCCGGCGATCAAGATCGACGGCAAGGTGGTGCCGGTGTCCAACCAGCCGTTGCTGCCGCAACACTCGGCCGAACTGGCACGCTCGATCATGAACGACCGGCAGGCCGCCGAGTTCGAGTCGACCAAGGAATGCAATTTCGCCATCTCTCCAGCCGGTATCGGCCGCTTTCGGGTCAGCGCCCTGGTCCAGCAAGGACGGGTGGCCTTGGTCTGCCGGACGATCAACATGATTGTCCCGACACTCGACGAGCTCGAGTTGCCAGCGGTGCTCAAGGATATCGCGTTGACCACGCGCGGACTGGTGATTTTTGTCGGTGGCACCGGTACCGGCAAGACCACTTCGCTGGCGGCCTTGCTCGATCATCGGAATCGCAGCAGCCAAGGACACATCATCACGCTCGAGGATCCGATCGAATTCGTTCATGAGCACAAGAAGTGCATCGTCACCCAGCGCGAAATCGGCGTCGACACCGATTCCTGGGAAGCGGCATTGCGCAACACCCTGCGACAGGCGCCCGATGTGATCATGATGGGCGAGATCCGCGACCGGGAAACGATGAACTACGCCGTCGCCTTTGCCGAAACCGGGCACCTCTGTCTGGCGACCCTGCACGCCAACAGCACCAACCAGGCACTCGACCGGATCATCAACTTTTTCCCCGAAGACCGTCGGCATCAGTTGTTGATGGATCTTTCGCTGAACATCCGCGCTTTCGTTTCCCAGCGCCTGCTACCGAAACGCGACGGCAAGGGGCGAGTCGCGGCGATCGAAATCATGCTCAATTCGCCGCTGATCTCGGATCTGATTTTCAAGGGACAGGTGCAGGACATCAAAGAGGTGATGAAGCGTTCGCGCGAAATCGGCATGCAGACCTTCGACCAGGCGCTTTTCGATCTCTACGAAGCCGGAGAAATCAGCTATCAGGACGCGCTGCGAAACGCCGACTCGTTGAACGACTTGCGCCTGCAAATCAAACTGCACGGCCGGGATTCGAAAGATCGGGATCTGTCGGCCGGCATCGGGCACCTCGACATCGTCTGAAGCCCCTCCCCATATTCCGAATCGTCCCTGACCCTGCGACGCGCCGATCGCCACGACGTGCGCCAACCGCGCACCGCGGCCACGAAAG
>JAEUOJ010000111.1 GCA_016789495.1 Accumulibacter sp.
TCGGCCATCCACAGCCGCGTGTGCTGCTCCCGGGAAAATCGTTGACCACCGTCCAGGCAATGATGAACGCCGTCTTCGATCTCGAGCCGTCGTTACAGGTTCCGGACTATCTGGCGGCCAGCGAAAACCTCGGCCGTCATCAGCGCAAGCGTGCCTTGGTGGTGTTGGTCACCAATCTGCGCGACGAGGATCACGAGACCCTGCTGCCGGCGGTGAAAATCCTGCGCCGACGGCACGCGGTCACCGTCGCCAGTTTGCGTGAGCCGGTGCTCGACGAGATTGTCGACACCCCGGTTCGCGATTTCGACGAGGCATTGACCCGGGCGGCGGCGATCGATTACCTGCAATCCAGGCGTCGACAACTGGCGTTGCTGCGTCACGATGGTGTGCAAATTCTCGATGTCGCGCCGCGCGACCTGCCGGTGGCGTTGATCAATCATTATTGGTCACGCAAGCGGGCCGGCGCGTTATAGTGTGCGCCGCGTCGTCGGGGGCTCGGCGGCGCGGTTGACCTTTTCGGTCCGCCTGATGACATAGGGAGGGTATGGGTTGAGCAGCGACAGCAATCCGTTCAGACCGCCGGAAGCGCGGGTTTATGACCATGCGCCGACCAGCATGGGGCGATTCCTTCCCGATGGGCGCCGGGTACCCGCCGGACACGGCTACCGCTGGTTGCTGCGCGGTTGGGAAATCTTCCGTAGCTCGCCGGGAACCTGGATCGGCATCGCCGTGGTATTCATGGCCTTGATGATGATCATCGGCATGATCCCGGTGATCAAAATTGCCGTCAATCTGCTGATCCCAATCTTCATTGGCGGCATCAGCGTCGGCTGCTGGGAGATCGAGCGTGGCGACGGTTTGCGATTCGATCATCTGTTCGCCGGCTTTTCCCGACAGCCAGGACCCCTGTTGGCGGTTGGTCTGCTGTATACCGTATCGATGGCGATGGTGATGTTTGCCGGCGTCTTCGGCGTCGGCATCACCAAGGCAATGATCGACCATGGTGTAGAAGGCACCGAACTGATGTCCCTCGGAATGATGTTGCTGATGGTGGTGTTGTTCGTCGCTTTTTCCGCGTTGGTGATGGCGGTGTGGCTGGCGCCGCCGCTGGTCATTTTTCATGAAATTTCGGCGTTCCGCGCGATCAAGGGCAGTTTGCGGGTGGCGGTGCGCAATATCCTGCCCTTTTTGGTGTACACCCTGCTGGTGCTGGTGGCGGCGGTGCTCGCCAGCCTGCCCCTGCTGCTCGGCTGGCTGGTACTGCTGCCGGTAATGTACGCCTCTCTGTATGCGGCTTACCGCGACATGTTTTTCGAGGCATGATCGGCCAGACCGGGCCGCGGCTCGATACCATCTGCCGCATCGCCACGCCGGAAGGCTGCGAAATCGACTTGCGGGTCGCCGGCCCGGTGGCGCGCGCCCGGGCGTGGTTTCTCGATTTCCTGATCCGTTTGGGATGCTGGATGTTGTTGGGAATCGTCGCCTCGCAAATCGGCGAATTCGGCATCGGTCTGATGCTGCTGGGCGCATTTCTCCTTGAATGGTTTTATCCGCTGTTGTTCGAGGTCTATCGACAAGGCCAGACACCGGGCAAGAAATCCTGCGGCTTGGCGGTCGTTCATGACGACGGCCGCCCGGTCGGCTGGCACGCGGCGTTCGTCCGCAATACCCTGCGGGCCGTCGATTTCCTGCCCTTGCTCTATGCGGCAGGCTTTGTCAGCACCTTGCTCAACCGCCAGGGCAAGCGACTCGGTGACCTGGCAGCCGGCACCCTGGTAGTGCACCTCGCACGTCCGGCTCGCGCCGAACCCGTCGGGGACGATATCGGCAGCGAACCCCCGCCGTTCGCCCTGACGCGCGACGAGCAGCTGGTGGTGGTCGAATTCAGCCAACGCGCGCCCTTGCTGACCCCTGAGCGCGCCGCCGAAGTGGCGACCATCGCGGGTCCGCTGACCGCCGGATTGAGCGGTGAAGCGGCCGAACGGCGCTTGCGCCGAATCGGCAATTTTCTCTTGGGTAATCGTTCCTGAAAAATTTCGGCTATTGATTGCCAATCCTCGGCCTGTGGCCTCGTGAGACAATCAACCAGCCAACGTTGCGGCAAGCGTCGCCCTGGAAGCCAGGCACGTCATGTTCGTTGATCGTTCGCTCTGAGGATGTCGATGCCCGAACCGTCCGCCGCCGTAGTGCCGATTGCCCGCCACGATCTGGAAACGATTTCGCTGGTCGGCTTCGTACACGGCGTATCGCACTTTTTTCATTTGCTTCTGCCGCCGCTGTTTCCTTGGCTGATGACCGATTTCGCGCTCAGTTTCGCCGGGGTCGGGGCGACGATGACCGCTTTTTTCGTGATTTCGGCGATCGGGCAGGCCGGCGCGGGATTTCTGGTCGACCGTATTGGCGCGGCGCGGGTCTTGGCGCTGGGGATCGGCTGCTTTCTGTTGGCGGCGCTGTCACTGTCGCTGGTCGACGGTTACGCTGGATTGGTGATGGTGGCGGCGTTGGCCGGTTTGGGCAACAGCGTTTTTCATCCGGCGGATTTCACGGTGCTCAACCGTCGGGTCTCGTCGGCGCGCTTGGGACACGCCTTTTCGATGCATGGCTTGTCCGGAAATCTCGGCTGGGCGTTGGCGCCGGTATTCATGACCGGCATGGCCGCCACCGTGGGTTGGCGGCTGGCGGCGCTGGCCGCCGCCGGGCTGGCCGCGCTGGCACTGGTTCTGGTGATCTGGCGGCGGAGGACACTGGCCGAGCCGCCGACGCAGGCGAGCGGGCAAACGGTCGGGACAGCTCGGGAAGGCGTGTTTGCTTTCCTGCGTTCCGCGGCGGTGTGGTGGTGTTTCACCTTCTTTTTGTTGATCACCACCGCTTTCGGCGCGATTCAGAATTTCGCCACACCGATCCTGCAGCATCTGCACGGTTTGACATTGACCGCTGCGGCTACGGCGTTGTCCGCTTATCTGGCGGGCGGTGCCGGCGGTATCCTGACCGGCGGATTCCTGGCGCAAAAAGGCGCCCATGACCGGCTGATCGCCGTAGCGCTGGGTATCGCCGCGACCATGGCGGTGGTCTTGGCGACCGTGCCGCTGCCGAGCGGGTTGGTGTTGGCGGTGATGACCAGTGTTGGCTTCTGTACCGGCATCGCCGGGCCCTCGCGCGATCTGCTGGTCCGCCGCGCGGCGACGTCACGGTTTGGCCAGGCGGCCTATGGGCGAGTTTACGGATTCGTCTATTCCGGACTCGATACCGGTCTGGCCCTGGCACCGCTGGTTTTCGGCGGAATGATGGACCACGGCCGCTTCGCATCGGTGTTGATCGGGATTGCCGTCCTGCAGACCCTGGCCATCGTGACCGCCTTGCGCGTGGGCGGCGTGACCCGCGCCGCAGCTTGACAGGCGGGCTTTACGTCGCCTCCTGGAAAAAATCCAGGAGCCGCTGACCCAACCAATCCAGCCGGCCTGGCGGCGCGCCGGTGACGAAACCGACATGCCCCCCATGGCGAGGAAATTCGAGCTGAACTGCAGAAGTCACCTGCGCCGCGGTCGGCAGCGCCGACGCCGGCAGAAACGGGTCGTTGAGCGCGTTGAGTAGCAGCGTCGGCCGTCGGATGCCGATCAGCCAGGGCTTGCTCGACGCGCGCTGCCAATAATCGTCAGCGCCGGCGAAGCCATGCAACGGCGCGGTGACGACATCGTCGAACTGGTACAGGTTGCGGGCGGCCCACATCCGTTTGCCATCGAACAACCCCGGGTAGCGACGCAGTTTCTCGGCGGCGCCTTGCTTGAGTGTCGCCAGGAAGTGCCGGGTATACACACGGTTGAAGCCGCGAGCCAGATGGTGACCGCAGGCGGCGAGATCGAGTGGCGCGCTGACCGCGGCGGCGGCATGCACGCAATCGCCGGCGGCCTCGCCTTGCTCGCCCAACCACTTGAGCAGGGCGTTGCCACCGAGCGAGACGCCGACAGCGTATTGAGTCCGCCCCGGGTCGAGGCGGCGGAAACGACGGAGAATCCAGTCGATTTCCACACTGTCGCCGGAATGGTAAGCGCGTGGCAGACGATTGGCTTCACCGGAGCAACCCCGGAAATTGACGGCCACGCCGTGCCAACCGCGGGCAGCGGCGGCGCGGAGGATGGTGATCGCGTAGTGGCTGGCAGAACTGCCTTCCAGTCCGTGGAACAGCACCAGCAACGGTGCCGGGGGGGTCGACCCATCGTCGATCGGTGGCGGCAAATGCCAGTCGAGGTCGATGAAGTCGCCGTCCGGCGTGTCCCATCGTTGGCGCTGATAACAAAGCGGCGCGGGGCGTATCAGCAGCGGATAGATGGTTTGCGCATGGCCACCCGGCAGCCAGAGCGGGGCGCGGTAGGGAATCAATGCAAGGTGTGCGGCTTGTTTCCGTCGCGGTCGCCGCTACTGAGGGTAGCGGCCAGTTCACCGTCGGCGGTCGATGCGTGATGAGCGAGCATCCGCCAACCATTGGCACCCCGTTGAAAAATGTTGGTCGCCAACATCGGCGCGTGTGGTTTCTGTTCGGCGCCGATGTACAGCGTTTCGACGACGTTATGCACCGCCATCAGCATGCCGCTCCAACGTACGCCGCGCGACAGTCGCACGGTCAGCCGGGGATTGTTGGCGAAGATCGTCCGCCAACTGTCGCGGATCGCTGCCGCTCCGGTCAGCCGTTGACCGGTCGGATGGATGCAGACGATCTCCTCGTCGTCAGCCCAGACGCTCATCAAAGCCGTTAGATCGCCGCGGGCGATCGCTTCGTAAAAGGTCGCTTCGACATCTTCGGGGCTGGCGAAAACGACGATCATGCGACGACCTTGTTCAGACAGGCGTCGAGCACCCGTTCCGGCGACAGTTGGTTGAGGCAATCGAGATGACCGAGCGGGCAGGCGCGCTTGAAGCAGGGACTGCAATCGAGTTGCAGATGTACGATTTTCGCCTGATCGGACAACGGTGGCGTGAATCCGGGTGAGGACGAGCCATAAACGGCGACCAGCGGTCGGCTGAGCGCGGCGGCGAGATGCATCAATCCCGAATCGTTGCAGACGACCAGCGAAGCGGCGGCGAGCAGGTCGATCGCCTGTGTCAGCGAAGTCTTTCCGCAAAGGTTGAGTGTTGGCGCCACAGCGGCAGCGGCGATTTCGTCGCCAACCGGACGGTCGTTCGGCGAACCGAGTAGCCAGATGGTATGACCCCGCGCCGTCAACTGGTCAGCAAGCGTGGCGAAGTGACGCGCCGGCCAGCGCTTGGCCGGACCGAATTCGGCTCCGGGGCAGAACACCGCCAGCTTGTCGGGAAGGCTCAGGCCGAGCGCGCACAGCGTCGCCGTGCGTTGCTCGCCGGTAGCGACCAGCCTGGGCGTCGGCAACGGGCGCGGCAGCAGCGAACCGGGGGTTTCGGCGAGTTGCGCGAAGCGCTCGACCATCCGCGGCAACGCGGCCTTGTCCAGGGTATGTCGGCAATTGACCAGTCCGTAGCGCTTTTCACCGACGAAGCCGATCCGCTGCGGGATGCCGGCAAAGAAAGGAATCAGCGCCGATTTGAGCGAGTTCGGCAACACGTAGGCACGCTGGTAGCCGCTCTGCGCCAGTTGCCGACCGACGCGTCGGCGAGCCTTCAACGACAGTTCGCCATGTCGGAACGGGCTGTCGATTACCTGGGAGATTTCCGGCATCCGCTCAAGCACCGGTGCCACCCAACGTGGCGCCAAGGCGTCGAGTTGCAGATTGGGAAAGCGTTGATGCAGGCGGATGAACAGCGGTTGCGCCAGGACCGTGTCGCCGATCCATGACGGGGCGACGACCAGGGCTTTCATCGCCGGACGCAAATCTGGCGACCGGCGGTAGAACCCAGCCGCGTCGGCTTAATGATGGCCCTTGGGACGCTCGCCCTTGAGCACATAGTGGGCACTGCAGTACGGACACACGGCTTCGCCGGTCTGCAGGATGTCGAGAAAAACCCGTGGATGACGCGCCCACAACGGCGCGTCCTTGGTCGGACAGTGCAAGGGCAGATCGGCAGCGCTGACGTCGATGGTTTTCTGCGAAATGTTTTGAGACATGGTGGCGACCTTGCGAGCGAGGATTCCGGAAGCGTTAGACGTAAGAGAGCCAGTCCTCATGCGCCGGCACCCGGCCATTGACGCAATCGAAGAACAGGGCCTGCAGGCGGCTGGTGATCGGACCGCGGTGACCGGCGCCGATCTGACGGTTGTCGAGTTCGCGGATCGGCGTAATCTCGGCCGCGGTGCCGGTGAAAAAGGCTTCGTCGGCGCAATAGACCTCGTCGCGGGTGATCCGCTTCTCGATCACCGGCAAGCCAAGCTCGCCCGCCAGCTCGATCACCGACGCACGGGTGATGCCTTCGAGGCACGAGGTCAGATCCGGCGTATACAGCTTGCCTTTCTTGACGACGAAAATGTTTTCACCGGCGCCTTCGGCGACATAACCGTCCACGTCGAGCAGCAGTGCTTCGTCGTAGCCGTCGTGAGCCACTTCCTGGTGGGCGAGGATCGAATTGGTGTACGTGCCGACCGATTTCGAGCGGCACATGTTGATATTCACATGATGACGGGTGAATGACGAGGTTTTGACGCGGATGCCGCGTTCCATGCCTTCGGCGCCGAGATAAGCGCCCCAGGGCCAGGCGGCGATAGCGACGTGCGTGCTGATCGCAGTGGCGGCGATGCCCATCGCTTCGGAGCCGTAAAAAACGATCGGCCGGAGGTAGCACGATTCGAGACGGTTGGCGCGAACAACTTCCTTCTGCGCTTCGAGCAGCGTTCCCTTGTCGTAGGGCATCTTCATCTGGAAGATGTACGCCGAGTTGAACAAGCGGTCGGTGTGTTCCTCGAGACGGAAAATCGCCGTCCCGCGTTCGGCTTTGTAGGCGCGGATGCCCTCGAAAACACCCATCCCGTAGTGCAAGGTATGAGTCAGTACATGGGTGGTCGCCGAACGCCAAGGCACCAGATCGCCGTCGTACCAGATGAAACCGTCACGATCCGCCATGGACATGATTCTGCTCCTCGATGGCCAATTTCGAAGCGCGAATTCTAGCCGATTTCGCCCCCAAGTTGGCGGTAAAATAGCATCCCGAGACCACTCTAAAGGATCGCCGCCATGACCTGGAAACCCAATGTCACTGTCGCCGCGGTGCTCGAGCGTGAGGGTCACTTCCTGCTCGTCGAGGAAGAAACCGATTACGGCGTCTGCTTCAACCAGCCCGCCGGCCACCTCGAATGTCGCGAGTCCCTGCTTGACGCGGTGATCCGCGAAACGCTCGAGGAAACCGCATTCAGCTTTCAGCCGCAGTATCTGATCGGGATCTACAACTGCCGCAACGAAGCGCGAGATGTCACCTACCTGCGATTCGCCTTCGGTGGCCGGATTACCGGCTACGACCCGAACCGGCGACTCGACCCGGGCATTCTCGCCACACACTGGCTGACCTGGCCCGAAATACTCGCTCGTGAAGGGCAGCATCGCAGTCCGCTGGTCCGGCTTTGCGTCGAGGACTGGCTGGAAGGCAAGCGTTATCCGCTTGATCTGCTCAATCACTGTTCGGCATGACGTGGCTGTTGCCGTTGGCGCTGCTGGCGGCGGTCGGCGTGACCCATGCCGAAGTGGTTGCCGTCTGCTACAACTACGGTTGTCTGGACCAGGCTGAAGTCCATTACGACGACAGTCAGATGGCGGCGATCCGCAGGCTGCTCGAAGGCACGCCAAGCGCCGACGACGAGCGGTGGCGTCTATCGCTGGCCATCGGTCGGTTGCTCGGCTGGGCCGGCGAACAGTCGCCGATCGCCGCCGACCGCGGCGGCAACTACGCCGATCAGGGGGTTAACGGTCGCATGGATTGCATCGATCACGCGACGACCACCACTCGATTGTTACAGATGCTCGAAGCTCGCGGCTGGCTGCGCCATCATCGCGTATTGGCGCCGGCTTTGCGGGTCCGCTACTTGTTCGCCACCCATTTCGCGGCGCAAATCGAAGAACTGGCGCCGTCACCCGGGTCACCGGGCGTCTTTGTCGTCGATAGCTGGTTCCGTGACAACGGGCAGCCGGCGGTGGTCAACGATCTGTCGAGTTGGCTGGCGGGCGCCGACGACGAGGATGAAGATTTCCGCACGGTCGCCCTGCCGACAACCAGCGGGTCGCGTCAACGATAGGCATTTTTCAATCCACGCCCGTGACCGGGCGAAACAACTTGGCGGAGGTTACGCCTCTGCCAAGTCAGATTATCCCCTGAAGGGGAGATTTCCAACCGGAGTCAATTGTTGATGAATTCGGGAAAAACAGTGGTCGTCGGCCTCTCCGGCGGCGTCGATTCGGCGGTGGCCGCGCTGTTGCTCAAGCAACAAGGCTGGCAGGTACATGGCCTATTCATGAAAAACTGGGAGGACGACGATACTGACGAGTATTGCTCGTCGCGGCAGGATCTGATCGACGTGCTCAGCGTCGCCGACACGCTCGGCATCGACGTCGAGGTGGTCAATTTCGCCGCCGAATACCGCCAGCGCGTCTTCGCGCATTTCCTTGCGGAGTACCAGGCCGGTCATACCCCGAATCCCGACGTGCTGTGCAACTCCGAAATCAAATTCGACGTCTTTCTCGAACACGCGCTGCGGCTCGGCGCCGACTGCATCGCCACCGGACACTACGCCGGAGTCCGTGAATTCGACGGCCGTTACCAGTTGCTGAAAGCCGAGGACGGAACCAAGGACCAAAGTTATTTCCTGCACCGCCTCGGCCAGGCGCAACTGGCAAAAACCATTTTTCCGCTTGCCGGCCTGTACAAACGCGATGTGCGGCGACTCGCCGACGAAGCCGGACTGCACGTGGCGTTGAAGAAAGATTCGACCGGGATCTGCTTCATCGGCGAACGACCGTTCAAGGAATTTCTGATGCGCTACCTGCCACCTCGGCCAGGCGAGATCCGCGGTCTTGACGACGGCCGTCTGCTCGGCGAACACGACGGTGTCGCTTACCATACCATCGGTCAGCGCAAGGGACTGCACATCGGCGGCGTCAAAGGCGGCAAAGGGAGCGACCGCGGCGACCACGACGCCTGGTTTGTCGCCGGCAAGGATCTCGAGCGCAACATCCTCTATGTCGTGCAGGGGCACGCGCATCCGGCTTTGCTCAACGACGAACTGTGTGCCAGCGATCTGTCGTGGGTGGCCGGTACGCCGCCACATACCCATTGGGTGTATACCGCCAAGACCCGCTACCGCCAGGCCGACGCCCCGTGCGAAATCGAGCATGTCGATCGCGAGTCCTGCGCCATCCGTTTCGCCGAAGCGCAATGGGCGGTCACTCCCGGCCAGTCGGTGGTGGTGTATGAAAGCCGCGTCTGTCTGGGCGGTGGCGTCATCACCCGGGCCATGGTCAATGACGAGGCACGCCAATGACCGCCTGGGGATGCCAATACGAAGTCAATGGCCACTGCGCCAATATCAACCTGTTGCCATGCGATCCGGGGATGAAGGGATGCGTTCTTGCCGGACGTTACTTCTTTCTCGACAGTGACGAAAAAAATGTCCGCCGTCGTGAAAAACTGGCCCGCCAGTCGCCGGTGCCAAACGACGAGAAGCCGCCAGCCGTCGACGACTGAGCGTCCCAAGCCGTTTCATGCCGATGAGCATCGGTTTCCCGGGGCGTGCCGGGCGGCGAATCATTTCCTGGCGAAAGTCAAACGAAAAAAATCGTCGGTCGCGGCACCGTCATGCGAAATTGGCAACTTCAATGGTTTGCCAACCATCTTACCGTCTGTCATTGGCTACCCGAGATAATCGCGCAAGTCGACAATTCACTTCAGATTGCGCGCTTGATTCTCGCTAGCCGCCAGCCGGTTCAAGCAATCGATCACTCGACGGCTGCCTTGTTCCATCGCCTGGATTTGGCGACGGACGGCTTCTACATCACCATTCTGCTTGGCCTCGAGCGCCGCGCGAGCGGACTTGTGCACGTCGACATGTGGCGTCTCGAGTTCGCGATACCCCGACGCGTGGCTGAAGCAAGTCTTTCCCTCGCCCTCGTAATACCATTTGCCGAGTCGGCAATTGGTATGAGAGGCCAGATTTTCGGGGTTCAGCGGCTCGAAACCGAAAATTCGTATATAGACATTCAGCTTAAAAACCAGATGATCGACTTTGGCCACTTCGATGAAACTCTTGAGCGCGCTGTTGGCGATCACTTGCTCCATATCCCGGCTCAAGGTGACCAATTGTTCCATGCTCTCGGTGGCCTGATTGCCGCGTTGGCTGAATTGATCCGCCGCTGAGGACAGGACATCCATGGCCTGTTTGGCGCTGGTCGAGTTTTGCCGGATACCAACGACCAGCGTGCCAATTTCTTGCGTCGCTTTGGCCGTGCGTTCAGCGAGTTTCCGGACTTCATCGGCGACAACGGCGAAGCCGCGCCCGGATTCTCCGGCACGCGCTGCCTCGATTGCCGCATTCAGCGCCAACAAGTTGGTCTGGTCAGCGATTTCATGAATCAATTGCACGATCGAGCTGATTTCATCGACCTGTTTGGCCAAAGTTTCGACTTCTTGTGCCGTGGCGGCGGAATCCTGTGCCAGCCGCCGCAGGCTCGTGGCAATTTCGGTGGTTGTCCCGCCGCTGGCTACCGCCACGTTGGCCGCTGCTTGCGCTTGGTTTTGTTCCTCTCGCAGCAAAGTGGCCATGCCGCCCAGACTGAGCTGGGAAGCGACCAAGGACTGGTTGAAGTCGGCCATATGACTGAGCGCTGCGGTAAGTAACTGATTATCTGTATTTTTGTGGTCGGCGTTGGCGCGAGCGGTGGCCAGTTCGGCGCGAAGCGATTCATTTTCTTGCCGCAGCGCCAGGAATTGCGCTTGCGTCTCGACCAACTGCGCTTGGCAGGCGCGCAGTGCCTCCTTCGTACGGAAAAACATGATTATTCTTTGCTTGAGTCCGTAAACCGCGGTGAATCGGGAAGGGAGAGTAGCCCCCGCTCGGTTCGACAGACTAACGTTGTCGAGGGGTTGCTCAACCGAAGAAAAGCCTGCGAAGCGGCGGCCGATTTTAAGCTTAGTGTAGTCAAGGATGGGTTGCCAAGGATTTTGAGCGGACAGGACGGAGTGGTGCAACGCCAACAGCAAGTCACTCTTGGAAAGGTGGTTCTCGATGTGGAAAGAGCAGCCGAGAGCGCGTGATTTGCCTCGTCCTGGACGAGGCGTCCGCATCGGCGGTTCAACCATTAGTCATTAAACGCACCGAGGAGAGTTGCCACCGGGGTGGCCGTTGATCCGAGCAGACCCGTGACTTTGGTGCGTAGCCCAGGAAATCCATGTTCAGCAAGCTTTGCCCCCATGAAATGAGAGGAGGAATAAACCTGCTATAAATTAGATGGAAAAGTCTGCTCGAGTCTTCACCACCAACTATTGCCTTGTTTTTGTCGCGAGGAATCAACATGCGCCCCTTTGATTCTCAGACAGCCAAGCGTACAACCGTGTGGTCCGGAGCCATGATCGCGCTATTGGTCTGGCATTTGATCTGCAGTGCGCTGTGGTGGTATGGCCAGCGGGAGTTGGCGCTCGGGATGTCGATGATCAGCGCTCTCGGCTTGGCCAATCTGGCCTTTGTCGTTCATCGCCGGTTCGGGCCGGCGATCGATGGTTTGCGTGGCTTGTTCGTTGTCAGCGAGGATCAGGAAACCGATCTTTCACGGGAGTTGCCCACTGACAGTGCATCCCTGGACCCTCAGTTCACGGCGGGTTATCGGCAGTTCATCGACAAGCTGCGTCAGTCCATCGAGCCGATCCGCTCGAAAAACATCCAGATCGCCCAGGAAGCAGCCAGCGTTAAACTGCATATCGTCAAAACGATCAATGCGGTCGAGCGACAGGTCTCGTTGTCGGCAACGGTGGCCGAAGCGAGCGATCAGGCTAATCGTTCGATCGAGGAGGCAAACGGCAAAACGCAGCTCATCACCCAATCGACCAATAGTCACCTCTCCGATGCTCGATCGTCGCTCACGGAAATGACTGACGCCGAGGCCAAATTGAATCTGGTCAGCGGCCAAATTCAAAAATTCAGCAGCACTGTCGGATCACTGTCGAAAAGTTCGGAAAGCATTCGTGAAGTGATCGACCTGATCGCTTCGATTTCGGTGCAGACCAACCTATTGGCGCTCAACGCGGCCATTGAAGCGGCGCGAGCCGGCGAAAGCGGCCGTGGCTTCGCCGTGGTGGCCGACGAGGTGCGCAAACTCGCCGAACGGACGCATACCGCCAGCAGCGAGATTGGCTCGAGCATCAACGAAATGATCGTCTTGGTTCACGAAACACAGCGTGAAACGAGCAGCATCGTCGCCGATGTCGAGGTGGCTCAGAATGTGTTGGGGCGCACCGCCAAACAAATTAAACAAATGGTGGCCGAATTCGAAAATACCGGAAGCCAGCTCACCGAGATTGCCGGGACGATGGCCGAGCTGACCTCGAGCAATACGCGAATCTTATCAAATATAAATGAAATCAATGAATTGACAAAAGATATCAGTGTCAGAATGACCACGGCCAATCAGGGTGCGGGTGCTTTGGCGCTGGTCGCCGAGCAGGTACAGTCTTTGGTCAGCAATATTCGTCTTGGCCATTGCGAGTTTGAAACGAAAATCGACCGTGTCAGTCGTTTCCGTGATCAGGTGCAGAACGGCATCGAGGCACTCAGGCAGCGTGGTGTACCCATTTTCGATCAGCAGTATCGGCAATTGCCCGACATCCAGCCAGCAAAATTCTCGGTGGCCTATCTTAATGAATTCAAGAAGGAAATCCAACCATTTTATGATGAATGGGATAAAGATGTGCCTGACTCGCCCTACGCCATTGCCGTCGATACCAATGGCTATGCGCCGATTCATAATCGCCGCTATTCACAACCGCTGACCGGCGATCCCAAGGTCGACCTGACCGGCAACCGCACCATGCGCAAGTTCAATAGTCCCGAGGAACTGCGCTTCGCGCGCAATGCGAACAAGCGGGCATTCCGCACCTACTGCCGGGATACGGGCGAAGTGGTCACCGAAGTGTCGATGCCGATCTATATCTCGGGCAAGCTGTGGGGCAACGTCCGCGCCGGTATGGCGGTCAAACCGTCGGTCAGATGAGCCGTGTTCGAGCATCACGATTTGTCTGGATGTTTTCAAAGCCGACCACGACCGCACTTTGCTGACAGGGGTCGGCAGAATTCAGGCCAAACCGTTGTGGCGCCCGATTGGCGGAATTACCGCGCGGGCTGTGATCAGGAGACACTGATCCCCTGACCAAAGCGGTCTACTCTACTGTTCGACCGGCAAATCCCTTGCCCAACCATTCGGAATAAGTCTTATACTCCTGAGAAAATAATGGAAAAACGTTGGCGGAAATCGATACTTGCTCAACCGGTCAGCGACATCCGATAACAGGAGACGGAAATTGGAACCTGAGACCAGCGCGACCGCGCCCTCGTCCGCCGAACTTGCCAACAGCATGCGCGTGGGCGACGATGGCCACCAACCCGCGGACTCTTCGCCCGATCGAGGCGATGCCGAACGGGTGAAGCGGGAAAATTCCGGGGATGGCGAGTCGCTGCCGATGTCCGGTTTACGGGTGATCGATGTTGGGACGTTTCTCGCCGGTCCTTACGCGGCATCGATTCTCGGCGAGTTCGGCGCCGAAATCCTGAAAGTCGAGCATCCGGTGGCTGGCGATCCGATGCGACGTTTCGGGACCGCCTCGAAGCGCCACGACGCGACCCTGGCCTGGCTTAGCGAGGGCCGCAACAAGAAGTCGGTGACCCTGGATCTCCGTCAGCGCGAAGGGGTCGAGCTGTTCCTGAAGCTGGTCGCCAAGTCCGATGTGCTGATCGAGAATTTCCGGCCGGGGACGATGGAGGAATGGGGTCTTGGCTGGGAGGTGCTGCGGCAGGCCAATCCGGGACTGGTGATGCTGCGCGTCTCTGGATACGGGCAGACCGGCCCCTACCGGCGACGGTCCGGTTTCGCGCATATCGCGCACGGTTTCGCCGGCCTGTCGTATCTGGCGGGCTTCCCGGGCGAAACACCGGTAGTTCCGGGTACCGTGCCTCTCGGCGATTATCTTTCCAGCCTTTACGGAGCCATCGGTATCCTGATTGCCTTACGCCACCGCGAGGCGACCGGAGAAGGCCAGATCATTGACATTGGCATTTACGAGGCGGTTTTTCGGCAAATGGACGAAATCGCTGCCGCTTACGGCCTCTTCGGCAAGGTACGCGAGCGCGAGGGCGCCGGCAGCTTCGTCGCCGTGCCGCACGGCCACTTCCGGACGATCGACGACAAGTGGGTGGCGATCGCCTGCACCACCGACAAGATGTTCGAACGCTTCGCGACCGTGATGGGGCAACCCGAATTGGCGGCCGCCGACCGCTACGGCAATCAGCGCAAGCGGCTGGCGGCGCGTGACGAGGTCAATCGGCTGGTCATCGCCTGGGTCGGTTCACTGACCCGCGAGGAGGTGATGCAGCGCTGCATCGACGGCGAAGTGCCGGTTGGCAAGGTTAACAGCATCGCCGACATCTTCAAGGACCCGCACTTTCAGGCGCGAGGCAATCTGGCGCGATTGAAGGAAGAAGGGCTCGGTGAAGTGGTGATCCCCGGCGTGGTGCCAACGCTGTCCGAAACACCGGGCCGGATCGCCAATCTCGGGCCGCCGCTGGGCAACGCCACCTATGAGATTCTCCGCGAGCTGCTCGGTCTGTCGGCGCAGGAAATCCGCCGCTTGCGGCAGCGCAAAATCGTTTGACCTCCTCTGCGAGAACCGCCATGACCAGTTCCGATTCCGACGAGGCACGTTTGCCGCTGGCCGGCATTCGTGTCATCGACGCCGCCACGGTGATTGCCGCACCGTACAGTGCCAGCATCCTCGGTGAATTCGGCGCCGAGGTGCTGAAGATCGAAAACCCGAAAGGCGGCGACCCGATGCGTTATTTCGGCACCGCCACCCGCCGCAAGGATACCCTGGCCTGGTTGAGCGAGGCGCGCAACAAGCGCTCGGTGACGCTCGATCTGCATTTGCCTGAAGGCGTCGAGCTGTTCAAGAAGCTGATCGAGAAGACCGATGTGCTGTGCGAGAACTTTCGTCCCGGCACCCTGGAAAAATGGGGGCTTGGCTGGGAGGTGCTGCGCCGGATCAACCCTGGGCTGATCATGTTGCGCGTCACCGGCTACGGTCAAACCGGCCCGTACCGCGACCGCCCCGGTTTCGCGCGCGTCGCTCATGCCGTCGGCGGTATCGCCTTTCTGTCGGGAATGCCGCGCGGCACGCCGGTGACCCCGGGTTCGACGACGCTTGGCGATTACCTGACCGGCCTCTACGGCTGCATCGGCATCCTGATGGCCTTGCGTCATCGTCAGCGCACCGGACAGGGTCAGTACATCGACGCGGCGCTCTACGAATCGGTTTTCCGATGCACCGAAGAACTGGCGCCGGCCTACGGCATGTTCGGCCAGATCCGCGAGCGGCACGGCCCAACGCATAACGATTTCGCCTGTCCGCACGGCCATTTCCCGACCAAGGACGATGGCAAGTGGGTGGCGATTTCCTGCGTCACCGACAAGCTCTTCGAACGCCTGACGATCGCCATGGGGCGGCCCGAATTGGCCGCACCGCATGTGTATGGCGACCAGAAGACGCGTCTGGAGAACCGACACGACGTCAACGAGATCGTCCGTGACTGGTGCGGCTCGCTGCACCGCGAGGATCTGCTCAATCGCTGCTTCGCCGCCGGCGCGCCGGCCGGACCGCTGAACAGCATCGCCGACATTTTCGGTGACCGCCAGTTTCATTCGCGGCGCAACCTGGTGGCGATCGACGAGCCGGATATCGGCGAAACGGTGATCGTGCCGTCGGTGCTGCCGCGGTTGTCGGCGACGCCGGGACGGATCAAGCATCTCGGCCCACGCCTCGGCGAACATACCGAAGAAGTGCTCGGCGATCTGCTCGGCCTGGACGCCGACGAGATCGCCTCCCTGCGCGAGAAGCGCGTCATCTGAGGCATCGGTCTGGAGAAAGGCGCTGCATGAACGGTATTCTCAAAGGCTTGCGCGTCGTCGAAGGGTCGGCGTTCGTCGCCGCGCCGCTCGGCGGCATGACCCTGGCTCAGCTCGGCGCGGACGTGATCCGCTTTGACCCGATTGGTGGCGGCCTTGACTACGGTCGTTGGCCGCTGACGCTTGACGGCCGGCACAGCCTGTTCTGGGCCAGCCTGAACAAGGGCAAACGTTCGATCGCCGTCGATATGCGGCAACCGCGCGGCCAGGAGCTGCTGACCCGGTTGATCTGCGCGCCCGGTGATCACGCCGGCCTGTTCAGCACCAATTTCCCGGCCCGCGGCTGGCTGGCGTACGACAGCTTGCGGGCGCACCGGCCGGACCTGATCATGGTCAATTTCAGCGGTCGTCGCGACGGTCGCTCCGAAGTCGACTACACCGTCAATCCACAGGTCGGTCTGCCGCTGATCACCGGCCCGAACTCGTCGCCGGAGCTGGTCAACCGCATTTTCCCGGCCTGGGATTTCATCAGCGGCCAGATGATCGCGCTCGGCCTGCTCG
The DNA here is from genome assembly GCA_016789495.1 of Accumulibacter sp. GTDB lineage: Bacteria > Pseudomonadota > Gammaproteobacteria > Burkholderiales > Rhodocyclaceae > Accumulibacter. The sequence continues at coordinate 16,608 of JAEUOJ010000111.1, forward strand.
CCGCCGAACGGCACCGCCGGCTGACCGGCGAAGGGCAACGGGTCAGTCTATCGCTCAAGGATGTCGCCCTGGCGATGGTCGGCAATTTCGGGATGATCGCTGAAGTCATGATCACCGATACCGACCGGCCGCGGCACGGCAACTACCTCTACGGGGCTTTCGGTCGCGATTTCGAGACCCTCGACGGCAAGCACCTGATGGTCGTTGGGCTGACCACCCGCCAATGGCACTGTCTGATCAAGGCCACCGGACAGAAAGAGACGATGGCCGCCCTGGCCGCGCGGCTCGAGCTGGATCTCGAAGTCGAAGGCAATCGCTTTCGTGCACGTCGCGAAATCGCCGCCTTGCTCGAACCGTGGTTTTACGCACGCACCCTCGCCGAAGCCAGCCGGATTCTCGACGCGCACCGCGTCACCTGGGGGCCGTATCGCAGCCTACGCGAAGCGATCGACAAAGACCCCGATTGCTCGACCGACAATCCGCTGTTTTCGATGGTGGAGCAACCCGGCATCGGCGCTTACCTGATGCCGGCGACGCCACTCGATTTCAGCCGCGTGCCGCGTTTGCCGGCGGCGCCCGCCCCGGTGCTCGGTCAGCACACCGACGAAATCCTGCTCGGCGATCTTGGCCTCAGCGAAGCCGAGGTCGGCCGTCTGCACGACGACGGCGTCGTCGCCGGGCCGGCTTGAATCCCACCCGTAGCGGGTCACTTCCCGCCATGACTTCCCGGAGAAATCGCCATGAAACTGCCCGTCCATTTTTACAAGCCGCTGGCCATCGGCGCCCCGCAACCGCTGCGCGAACTGCCGGTTCGTCCGGAACGGATGATTCATTTCTTTCCCCCGCACATCGAAAAAATCCGCGCCAAGGCCCCGGAGACCGCCCGTCAGTGCGACGTGATGTGCGGTAATCTCGAAGACGCCATTCCGGTCGAAAGCAAGGAGGCCGCCCGCGCCGGCTTCATCGAACTTCTGGGTCGGCACGATTTCGGCGACACCGCGATGTGGGTGCGGATCAACGCCTTGAACAGCCCGTGGGTCCTTGACGATTTGCATGACATCGTCAAACACGTCGGCAACAAGCTCGACGTGATCATGATTCCCAAAGTTGAAGGACCGTGGGACATTCATTTCGTCGACCAGTATCTGGCACTTCTCGAAGCGAAATACGCCATCAATAAGCCGATTCTGCTGCATGCGCTGCTCGAAACCGCGCAAGGCGTGACCAATGTTGAAGCCATCTGCAACGCCAGCCCACGGATGCACGGTCTGAGCCTGGGTCCGGCCGACCTGGCGGCCTCGCGCGGCATGAAGACCACCCGCGTCGGTGGTGGCCATCCGGGGTATGGCGTGCTCGCTGATCCGGAAGACGGGCAGCCGCGGCGAGCCTTTTTCCAGCAGGATCTCTGGCATTACACCGTCGCGCGTATGGTCGATGCCGCCACGGCGCACGGTTTGCGGGCGTTTTACGGTCCGTTCGGCGATCTCAAGGACGAAGCCGCCTGCGAAGCGCAATTCCGCAATGCCTTTCTGATGGGCTGTACGGGCGCCTGGTCGCTGGCGCCGAATCAGATCGCCATTGCCAAGCGGGTATTCAGCCCCGAGGTCAAGGAAGTACTGTTCGCCAAACGGATTCTCGATGCGATGCCCGACGGCAGCGGCGTGGCGACCATCGACGGCAAGATGCAGGACGACGCGACCTGGAAACAGGCCAGGGTGATCGTCGATCTGGCCCGGCTGGTCGCCCGCCGCGACCCGGAACTGGCGACGGCCTACGGTTTCTGAGCGTTTCGCCGAACGCCACATCGACCCCGCCGCTCAATAATGCGGCGGAATCTCATCGCGCGGCGTCCGTTGGCCGACATTGGTCTGGCTATCCTGGCACTGGCGGTGCAACTGGCGTAACTGCGCCTGCAGGCTGTCGATCTGCTGCTGTTGGCGATAGATGGTCAGATTGAGCGCCTCGAGCAAATCCTCGGCCAGACTGATCCGGGTTTCGACTTCGGTCAGGCGGTGTTCCATGGGCATACTCCATCGATGAGGGTCGTCAGGGGAGCAGCCGACGCCGCGACCGCACACAGGCGGCTAATCCGGTAAACGATTGACGATTGCTTGCAAGGGATCGACCGGATAGACCAGCGGCACCATTGTCCCGCCGACGCGAGTGAACACCCCGACCTGCGTCGGGTTGGCGCTATAGAGCACATGATGGTTGGCGATGCCCGCGCTGTCCAGCCAGAGTGTATTCTCGTCGTCGATCGGCGTGTGGCCGACGATCAAAGGGGCGGTTTTATCGAGCTGCAACGAGCGGCGAAAATGCTTGACGTGCCGACGAGTGTAGCCCTGCGGTCGATCGGGACGCCGTGGACGGTTGTCGATCAGTTCGCCGATCAGTTCGGAATGACGGAAAATCTGCACCAGTGTGTCGACGCTGACCTTGGTCAACGGTGGCGCGGCATGACAGGCGACGAAATCGGTCGACGCGACGACATACGGCAAGCGCTCGTAATAGTCGCGCATCGCCGACAGATACGCCGGACCACGCTGCTTGAGCAGTTCCTCGGCCCACAGTACGCCCTGCGGGACGCCATCCTTGGTCATCTCGGCCGAAAATGAGTCGTGGTTGCCGCGCAGGTAGAACACCTGTCGCGGGAAACGCAGTTTGAGCCGAAAAATGAAATCCATCATCACCAGCGAGCCGGCCATCTCGCGCAACCGACCATCGATTTCGCAATGCACCGCGTCGCCGAGAATGATCAGTGCCGCGCTTCCCTCCTGTAGTTGATCGAGAAAGGCATTCTGGCTGAGCACCGTCAACAGGTTGTCGAGCTGCGCGTGCAGATCGGCGACGATGATAGGCGTTAGCTGGCCGGGAAGCTGCAGCAGGCCACCGGGCATGCCGCGATCGTCATGCGGGCGATAGCTTTCGTCGCGCATCAGTGCATTGATCTTTTGCAGCAGAATCAACGCTTCGTCGGCCGGCAACGTGTCGATCGGCCGGCCGAAAATCTCGCGCAGGCGCCGATAACGGTTTTCCGGCACCCAGCGCAGTTCGCGAAACGCCGGACCGACAGCGGCGCCGCTGTCGGCAAGATTACGGAAGACCAGCGCGTCGCCGCTGTGCAGGACCACCAGATGCTCGTCCTCGACCAGCGACGGATAGCGGAACAACGCCTGTTGATTGGTGTCGGCCCGGCCGAGCGACAACCAGCTTTTCGGGGTCAGACGAAGAAAACCGTCGATCAACTTCGGGTCGGTGAACGGGTCGATGATGACGAAATTGCCCGTAACGACCATTTCGCCGCGTGTATTGAGCCGCTTTTCCGGGTAGAGATGGAGTTTTTTGGCATTGGCGCCGAGAGTGATCTCGATCGGTCCGGCCTCCAGTGGAACCCGCAGCTTGCTGTCGCTCAGCCGGTACGATTCGCCGATCCGCAGATGGTGTCCCCAGCCGAATCCCCAATGGGCCAGCAAGGCGCGCAGCCAGGCCAGCAGACTGACCAGTTTGAATGTCCGACGGAAGCCGATCCGTCTCACGACTTCGCCGGCGGCATGGCAAAGCGGCACGGCCGGCCGTCAGCGCCTTCGCGCAAATAGACCTGAAAGCCTTGGCGATGGAGAAATTCGGCGATGCAGCGGAATGTCGCCAGTTGCGCCGCACAAATCGCCAGGCTCAATTGCTCATCGACCGGGTGACTGCTTTGGCGAGCGCGCTCGCGGCGTCGTGCGAAAACCAGTTCGGCTGGCGGCAACAGAAAATCGAACACATACCGCTGATACCAGTCGACCGAAAAAAAGTGACTCTTGCGCGGCGGCAAGACGATACGCGCGAAATCGATCGCCGGAAGCGGATCGCAATCGAGGAACTGAGCGTCGAAAACCGATACCGCGTTCTGCAGACCGCAAAACGGCAAGCCGAGATGGATTTCGCGCGGTCGGACGGCGAGGATTTCCGAACGCCACCAGTGTTTGCGCCCCAGGTCGAGGTAGCCTTCCTCCGACCAGCCACCGAGTTCGACGATCAAGGTGCTCTTGCCGACGCCCGGCGGACCGGTGACCAGCAACTGGCGAAACCGTACGTCGTCCGGAAAGGCGATCCCCTTGAAGTGCCGCAGCGATTCAATGGGCTGAATAGGCAGGTCGGACATGGCGGCGTGGAATATATCGGTTGCCGGCGGCCGGACCGGTCGGCGCAACAAGGCGAATTGTCCATTCTAGAAAAAAATCGCCTGCAATGCGCGGCAAACCAGTGCCGCCGACAGTGCGCTGACCGGCACGGTGATCAACCACGAAACGATGATGCCGCCAATCACCCGCAAATCCAACGCGCCTAGGCCACGCGTGATGCCGACGCCGATCACCGCGCCGACGGCTACGTGCGCGGTGGCCAACGGCAGGCCCAGTCCGGAGGCGGTGACGGTCACCAGCGCGGTGGCGACGGCCGCACAGTACGCCCGGGACGGCGTCAGGGCAGTGATCCGCTTGCCGACCGTAGCCATCACCCGCGGTCCGTAAGTCGCCAGTCCGGCGACGATGCCGACACTGCCGAGCAGTAGTATCCAAGGCGTCACCGGCGAACGGCCCGGCACTTCGCCGGTGGCCAGAATCCGCAGCACGGTCGCCATCGGGCCGATCCCGTTGGCCACTTCGTTCGAGCCGTGGGCAAACGCCAGCGCCGCGCCGGTCAAGGCCAGTTGTGGCAGGAACAAGCGCTCGACGCTGGCATGCTGGCGGTCCCGGTCGAATGGATCGCCCAAATCGACACCGCCGATCAGCCGGCGCGCGGCGGCGGCAATGGCGATTCCGACCGCGATGGCCAGCCACTGCCCGGCGATGCCCGACAGACGGATGTCAACGTGGCGCAATCCGCTGCCCACGGTGATCGCGGTCACACTCCAGCCGACCAGAAAGGCATACAAGGGACTCCATTTGCGAGCTTCAGCCACCGGGCGGGCAGTGTTGAAAATCAGCCGACGGCAACTCATGGTCAGCAGCAGGGCCAGCAGGCAGCCAAACAACGGTGCGAGCAGCCAGCCGAAGCCAATTTCGACAACCGTCAGCCAGTTGACCGCTTCAACGTCGAGCGCGGCGATCGCCGCGCCACACAGCGCGCCGACCAGCGCATGCGTCGCCGCTACCGGCCAACCGCGTACACTGGCCAGCAACAGCCACATTCCAGCCGCCATCAGGGCGGCGAGCATCACCACCACCAATAATCGCGGCGCGTCGGCAAAATGCTGGCCGTCGATGATTCCGTGGGCGAGGGTATCGCTCACCTCGCCACCCGCCAAGTACGCGCCGGCGAATTCCATGACCGCCGCCAACGCCACTGCCTGGCGAACAGAGATTGCGCCGCCGCCGACCGACGTGCCGATCACACTGGCGACGCCACTGGCCCCGATGCCGAAGCACAGCGCCAGACCGAAAACACCGACCAGTAGGTAAAAAAGCGTTTGCTGCTCGCTGATGATGTCCATAGCGGAGGGTTGTCGTCGATTACAGAGCCATCGGACGTCGAAGGCGAAGGGATCGCCGATGTTTGGGTCCTGACCGTTTCCTGGACTCGCTCGTTGCGCCAATGGCCCAGCGTCAGCCGGTCGGGAAAACAAACGCCCCGAAAACGGGGCGTTCGCCAATCACGAAAGATTCGCCGTACTCAAGCGTTCTGGATCAGAATTTCCTCCAGCATTTGCGCCGACGCCTTGGTGGCGCGCAGCACTTTTTCCTGAAGAGAGTAGAACTGCCGCAAGGCAAAAGCGCGCAAGGCCGCCTGGTCATCGCCTTCAGTCTGGAAAAGGGTTTGGATCGCCCGGTGCATCACCTGATCCGATTTCTCTTCGATGCGCTCGATCTCCACGCACAGATCGACGGTTTCCGAACTGCGCTCCTTGTCTTTCAACGCGGTGATCGCGCGGCTGAGACGCAAGCAGGCGTCTACGGCCATCGCCGCCAACACCCGCGATTCGGAGGGTACTTCGGTGATATGGTAGATGCTGACCGCCTGGGCGACGTCCTGGATGGTGTTCATCACCCGGTCAATGTCCAGGGTGAGGGCATAGACCTGATCTCGGTTGAGCGGGGTAACGAAAGCCTTATGCAGCATGTTCAACAAATCGGCCTTGATCTGATCGGCGCTCGATTCGTTCATATTCACTTCCTGAATCAGCGGCGCGATGTCTGCGTCACCGCTTCCCAGGCTGTTGACCAGGCGCAACATGGCGTTGGCGCCTGCCAGAACCCTCTCGGCGTGCGCCGCGAGAAGTTCAAAAAATTCGGTCCGCTTGGGTAACATAACTAACTCCCTTGAAAATCATCGGTGGTAACGAGGTATGGACGGCGATAGGCAACGGTCGCAGAGAGGCCGGGAGGCAATGACTTACGCATCAAATGCGCGTCCGTCACTGCTGAACATGACCCATCGGTGACGGTGCTGCCCGGGGCACGGTCATCGTAAAGAAAACGGCGGACGACCCGCGACGGCAGAAAATTGTGCGCTCCTGGCATTTGCCCTGAACCGTTGCTTGGCTGAACCGACCGACGCCCGCGATGGCGCGTCGGTCGTGTCGGCAACCGCGCCCTATAGGAACTTGGTCCCGAAATACCAGGAGATCGCCGCAATCAGCCCCGCGGCGGGAATCGTCAGCACCCAGGCCACCAGCAGGTTCATGGTGATCGCCCAACGCACCGCCTTGACATCGGTAGCGGCGCCAACACCGATAATCGCACCGGTGATGGTGTGCGTGGTCGACACCGGAATGCCGCCCAAGGTCGCCAGGCCGAGGGTGATCGCTCCGCCCATCGATGCGCAGGAACCACTGACCGCGTTCAGCTTGGTGATCTTGGTGCCCATCGTCTTGACGATCCGCCAACCACCCAGATACGTTCCCCAGGCGATCGCGAAATAACAGCTGTAGATCACCCAGGTTGGCAGTGTCGCCACATCCTTGGTCGCCACGCCGGCGGTGATCAGCAGCAGCCAGATGATGCCGATGGTTTTTTGCGCGTCGTTACCGCCATGGCCGAGACTATAGGCGGCGGCGGCGAACAACTGGCCGCCCTTGAACCATTTGCCGGCCTGATACGGCGAATGGTTACGGAATATCCAGGCCACCAGCACCATCAGCAGTCCGCCGATGATCACCCCGACCAATGGCGAGATGATGATGAAGGCAAGGATTTTGCCGAAGCCCTCCCAGACGATTGGCGCCCCGGAGCCGGCTTTGGCCACTGTCGCGCCAACCAGACCGCCAACCAGCGCGTGCGAAGACGACGAGGGAATACCGTAGTACCACGTTATGATGTTCCAGGCGAGCGCCCCCATCAACGCTCCGAAAATCACATAATAATCGACGAACGATGGGTCGACGGTTCCCTTGCCGATGGTGGCGGCCACCTTGAGCTGGAACACCCAAAGCGCGGCGAAGTTGAAAAACGCGGCAAACAGCACCGCCTGCTTGGGCGTCAGCGCGCCAGTGGCGACGATCGTCGAGATCGAATTCGCACCGTCGTGAAACCCATTCATGAAGTCGAACGCCAGGGCGACTGCGATCAGCACCCCGAGCGTCCAGATGCTCATATTTAGGCCTTCCATTTTGGGCTACCTTTCAGGAGTTTTCGATCAGGATTTCTTCGATCATTTTGGCCGCGTCCTGACAACTGTCGAGAACGGCTTCCTGCAGCGAATAAAATTCCCGCATCTTCATTGTCTGCCAGACATTGGCCCCATCCTGGAACAAGGCAGTGATCGCCTTTTGCTGCACCTTGTCGGCCTTGCTTTCGATTTCCTCGATTTCCTTGCACATGTTGAGCGTTTCAGTGCCACGGCCCTTTTCACCGAGAGCAGACACCGCCCGGTTGAGGCGCATGCAGGCGTCGGCGCTCAATGAAGCCATTTCGCGCGCCTCGACGGTCGATTGCTTGATGCCGTACATGTCGATGGCGTTGGCCACCGACTGCAGCACATTGAGCGTCATGTCGAGTTCGGAGATCAAGGAGTGAATCTGATCGCGGTTGATCGGGGTCGTAAATGACTGATGCAGGCGGGCAATGACTTTCGCCTTGATTTCATCGGCGCTTTTTTCGTTGGCATTGACTTCCGCCACCAGCGCGGCGGCATTGCTGTTGCCGTCGCCAAGCCCATTGATCAGACGCAACGTTGCATTCGCCCCGGCGGCGACTTTTTCGGAATGCGCGGCGAGAAGCTCGAAAAACTCCCGGCGTTGCGGCATCAAACTACTGAACATACGACCTCCCTTGGTTAAGGTTCCGCTCGGATGAGCGACTCTCGGTTAAAACCGGTGCCACCGGGATGAGCGGTGGTACCTGGTATGCAAAAAACAAAATTCTTCCATTCGGTTCGTCCGTGCGGGCCAGGAACGCGAACGGCCTGCAGCTAGTTCTGACCGGTAGAGAGAGCGGTCTTCTGTCAGCGGTCTCACCCGTTCAGCCCTTTTTCCGACCCTTCACCGGCGGTGCCACCGCCGCCAGCAATTCCTTTTTGGCGCCCGTTTTCTGCTCGGCGAACAACTGCACCGCCGCGCGAACGATTTCCGACTTGCTCGCTTTCCAGCCCGTGGTTTTCGCCAAATCGCTGCGCAAGGTATCGATGGCCGCGTCTTCGCTCTTCGGCAATGCCACCGCGCAGCGCACCATTTTTTCCGGCTTGCGCTCGACTTCCTTGGCCGGTTTACCGACTTTGCGAGGTTGGGCGCGCACTGCCTTTTTGTCGATCTTCTTGCCGACTTCCTTCGTCGCCTTGCCAACGGACGCCTGCCTGCCCCGAGCGAGCATCGCTCCGGACACCAGCGGCCCATCCCCCACGTCAATGTTCTTGCTGGTTACTTGCGGTGTCTGGCCTGTATTGCCAGCGACCGAGGTCAGCACCCGGTCGGCAAGCAACTCGCCGGCGCTGTCCGTCAAGCGGTTGGCCAATGATTCGTCTTCCTTCTTCAGACTGGCGCGCAGCGCCGCCTTGTTGTCAATTGGGGTGGTCGGTGTGGTCATACGGTTTCTCCCAGTTGTTCACGAATGGCTTTGACGAGCTTGCGGACTTCCTGTTGCGCGGCATCGGCGCTGGCACCGAGTTGAAAAACAGACGCGCCAACCACCGCGCTCTGCGCGTAGGCATTGCGTTGCGACAACTGCGCATCGAGCACCGGCAATGTGAATTCTTTCAGCAAATCAAGAACATCAGAAGCCAAAGCGGTATTTTGAACCCGATTCGGGAGAATGCAGCCGTGCAGACGATGGCTATGTTCCATGCGGTTGAGGATCAGTCGCTCGACGGCCAGTGTCGACCAGAGATCGGTCGGCCCAGGCACCACCGGAATGACTGCCAGATGCGCCACCGCCAACGCCGCCATCGTCGATGGATGAGTCAATGACGGCGGGGTGTCGAGCACGATGTAGTCGGCTTCACTCTGCAAAGCGGCGATCTGCTTGATCAGTTCGAGGCCCGACATCTTGCGCACATCCAACTGTAAATCCGAGTCGAGCAAGGGTGCCGATTCGGCCCACCGGAACGAACTTTCCTGTGGATCGAGATCGATCAACAACACCGACGCTCTCATGGCATGAAATCCGCCACCCAACTGGACGGCGACCGTAGTCTTTCCTGCACCACCTTTTTGTGAGATCACAGCAATTACCCGACCTGAGGACCCGGACATGGGAAATCCTTGAATAGAGCGAATTAATCTGGATCTGCAGACAACGATTATGCCAGCAGACGACAAACGGAAAAGGCTGCGACTGGCCCGGAACGGGCCACAAAACGGGCCAAAAAACGGGCCATTTTGTGGCCCGTGCGTGGTGGCTTGATCTACCTCATGGGCAACCCGGTCAACGCACCTTTTCACGGCGGTAACAAGGATAGCAGCGAAAGCGCCCGGCGCCGTCTGCACGTCCGTTGCGAGTTGCCATCGCCCGACCGTTGGCGGTCAAATGTCGGTCAATAAACCCAGTGTCCGGGCGATGCTGACCGCCTCGCGACGATTCGAGGCGTGTAACTTGCCGTAGATGTTTTGCGTGTGCCGTTTGACGGTCGCCCGCGAGATGCACAACTGATCGGAAATTTCCGGATTGCTCAAACGGGCGGCGAGCAATTTGAGAATTTTCATCTCGCGTCGCGTCAGTTCGGCGGTGACTTGGTGGTGCTGGGCCGTACCGGTCAGCCAGTCCTGATGGCAGGCCGCCAGCAGTTCGCCAACATAGCGCGTTTTGGTGGGGCGCGGATCGAGGCGTTTCAACAACGGCACCAACCCCGAACCGAGATCGACGAACAGCCGGATGAAACCGGCCGGCTGCGCCAAGCTCAACGCGCGGGCCAGCGTTTCACAAGCCCCGCTCTGATCGTTGATCGCCTGTGCCAGCAACGCCTGGGTAGCCAGCGTTTCGATCAGGAAACGGTGATTGTGCCGGGATGTCAGTTCGTCGGCCAGCAACTGTAACAACTGCGCGGCTTGTTCGCGGCTCTCGAGACTGCCCTCGGCCAGCCAGACTCGGGCCAGAGTAAGATGCGGGGCATTGAAAAAACGATAGATGAAACGGACCGGCCCGGGATCGAAGTTGCGCGCCCAGGCCAGTGCGTCGGCCAGCCGACCCTGTCGGAGCGCTAATTCGGCCTGCCAGGCCTGGGCGCGGAACAGCGCCGGCAGATCGCCGTTATCGAGCAGATGCTCGATAACGGCGTCGATGATCGACCGCGCCCGTTCGGCTTGTCCGAGCGCCTGGCAGATGGCGGACATCAGAAACGAAATCTCGGTACGATAGCCCAGACGCGGACCGCCTTCGGGGGCGAAGGCCGGCGCCAGTGTCGCTTCCGCCTGTGACAGTTCGTTGCGCTGGTACTGGACCAGCGCCAGGAAGTACCGCCCGATTGCCTGATTTCCTTCGGTCGCGAAGCGCGCGCCGCCGAGATGGTAATGCTCGATCGCCGTCCATTGCAGCGCTGACAGGTCAGCGGCCATCCAGTCGATGAAACATCGGGCGACGACCAGCGGCGCCTGGCAGACGTCGATCGGCCCGCTCGCCGTCGCCAGGGCATGATCGATCACCGCGCGGGCACCCGGCAGATCGCCGGCCATCTGCCGGGCACCGGCGAGAACGCTGTAGGCGGTGACGCTGGCGTGGGTGCGATCGTCCGGCAGATGACGCAGCGCCTCGTCGGCCGTTCGCTGCGCCAGCTCCGCCTGTCCGTCGCAGTACGCCTGCAGGCTGCGCAACGCCAGCAAGCCGCCCCGCACCACCCGTCGGTCCATCGGCTCGACCGACTCGTCGTCCCGGGCCAGCAGACTGTCGATGCGTCCCAGGATCGCCGGCGTTTCGAGATGGCGGCCCTGGTGATAAAACAACCAGGCTTTCATCATCAACAATTCGGCGTCGTTCTCGATCGTATCCGGCGGCAATCCTTGCAGGCAACGCGCCAAGCGATGGCGCTGCTCGCGATTGATCAGCAGATTGCGATGACGGACCAGTAGACGCCCGGCGGCGGCGGGACCGCCGGCGGCCAGCGTGTGTGGCACGGCGTCCATCAACAGACCGTGCGCTTCGAACCAGTCGGCAGCCGCTTGCTGCCAGCCGGCGATTTCCGCCGGCGAATGACGTTCTTCGAGCAGGCGTTGCAGGAATTCCCGGAACAACGGATGGTAACGATACCATTCGCTGTGCTCGTCCACCGCCGTGCACAGCAGGCCGCCGTTGGCGATGGTCAGCATGAATGCCGGGCCATCGAATTCGGCGCCGCAGACCGCTTCGCACAACGAACCGCAAAAGCGTTGCAGAATCGAGGTTCGCAAAAGATCGACCAGCGGCGGCAGCGACTCCGGTCGCCCGAGGACTTCGTCAACGAAGTACTGGCGCACCGCCGGCAACCAGCCGCCGAAAACGCGCGGCAGTTCGTCCGCGCGCGCGCCCTGGCGCAATGTGGCGCAAAGCAGGCGAACGCCGACCGGCCAGCCTTCGATGCGTTGCCGCAGGCTGGCCAGCCACGCCGCGTCGGACGGCATCCGGTCCGTGGCGTCTTCAAGCAGCGTCACCATTTCGTGATCGGCAAAACGCAGTTCGCGCACATGCAGTTCGCTCATCAGTCCGCACACCCGTAGCACACCCAGCGATAACGGCGGTTGATGGCGAACGATCAGCACCAGGCGCAGCCCGCTGGCCGGGTACGCCAGCAAACCGCCGATCAGCGCATGTATGGCCGGCGAAGTCAGGCGATGGTAGTTGTCGAGCACCAGCACCAGCGGCGCCGGCAGCGCGTCTAGATCGTTGCTCAGACTGGCGCCCAGACTGGCCAGCAACGGTGGTGGCTCGTCTTCCAGCAAGCGGATGGTTTCCGGGCAGGATTCCGGTAACGCCGAGCGCACCGCGGCTACCAGATAGCGGACGAAGACTAGCGGCTCGCTGTCCTCGCTGTCCACCGACAGCCACGCCGACAGCCCGTTCCGACCGGCCAGCCAATGCGCGACCAGCGCCGTCTTGCCATAACCGCCGGGAGCCGACACCAAGGTCAACGGCAAACGGCTGCCGTCTTCCAGCAACTGCCGCAAATGCGGGCGGTCGACATAATCGGCGACCACGGGCGGCCGCCGCAATTTAGCGCGCAGGATCGGCAAAGTAGACATGAACACGGGCGGAGTGGGAAAGTGGCGCGGCCGGGCCAGGGCCACGGTACGCACAGCGACGATCATACCGGGCGCCGCCACAACAAGCACGCCGCGATACAGCATTTCCCGCGGCGTAGGCGAGTAGCGGGACGGCCAATCAAGGAAACGCGGAATAAACGGCTATGCTGGCGAATCGCGGCGTTGCGCGCTGCTTGCCACCTCGCCTGTCCGATGCAAGTTTCGGGGTCCGCAGACCTGAGGCTTCCACTCGCCGATTCCTTCAGCGTTTACCCAGCAGGGCGGCGATCTGCTGATCCTTGCGCCGCCAGATCGCCTCCAGCCAATTCCGGAACGCTTGGCGAACCGCCGGGTCATTGGCGTAATCCCCGTTGGCCAGGTCGCGCGGCACCGGCAGCGCCTGCACCCGGACCCGGACCCGCCGTAGACGGCCGCAAAGAAAGTGCCAGAAAGTCGGCACACCGTCGGGATACACCAGCGTCACGTCGAGAATGGCGCGGAACTTGCCGCCCATCACGTTCAGCGCCAGGGCGATGCCGCCGGCTTTCGGACGCAGCAGATGGCGGTACGGCGATTGCTGGTGACGATGTTTGAGCAGGGTAAACCGCGTTCCCTCGCAGAAATTGACCACGCTGGTCGGGATCAGCGCAAATTTCTCGCAAGCGATCCGTGTCGCTTCCTGATCGGCACGGCGCAATTCCGGGCGCTTTATCAATTCTTCCTCGCTGTGCCGGCGCATGAACGGAAAATCCAGCGCCCACCACGCCAGCCCCATCACCGGTACCCAGAGCAGTTGCTGTTTGAGAAAGAATTTCAACAACGGAATGCGCCGGTTCAACAGATACTGCAGCACCAGGATGTCCACCCAGGACTGATGGTTGCAATTGACCAGATACCAACTGTCGGCATCGAGATCGGTCAATCCGTCGACGTCCCAGTCGGTGCGCTGGACCACGCGCATCCAGGCGCTGTTGCCAGCGATCCAGCTCTCGGCGACGGCGACCAGCAGGGGGTCGAGGCGCGGACGGACGGCCTGCACCGGCAACAGCAGCTTGACCAGCGCCAACAGCAGCAGGATCGGTACCCACAGCAGGGTGTTGAACAGCAAAGCCAGGCCGGCAATGACTCCGATCAGCGGCGGCGGCAATAAATCGAGCATCGACGGGGTGACGATCAAGTGGTGGTAAGAGCGGAGAGATCCTTTGTCGTCGCTGGCGGTCCCGCCACCGGTGCGTCGTCGCTGCCCCGCTCGTCGCTCCCGGCCACCGTCGTGGCGCGGCTGGCGTCGAGCATCGCGAGTCGCGTCAGCGGTGTTTCCAGCGTGATGCGGCCGAGCAGGCCGTCGCGATAATCCTGCAGCAGTACCGTCGCCGCCTTGGCAAAATCGACTTCACCGCCGCGTCGGCGAAAACCGCGTCGCTGCGCGATGCCTTCGATCACCGCCACGGCATCGCTGCCGTCAAGTACCGCTGCCGGTAAGGCGTAGCGTGCGGCGAGTAACGCCGGGTAGCGGGCCAACAGCACTCCGGCCAGAAAAATCGCCACGTCGTCGTCGACCATCGCGTTACGTCCGATGGCGTGGCTGGCCGCGAGCATCAGCCCGTCGCTGGGATGTTCGATCTTCGGCCACAACAGGCCAGGCGTGTCGGTCAGCGAATGACGGAGATCGATTTGCGAGGTCTGCTGCATCTTGGTCACCGCCGGTTCATCGCCGACCTGCGCCAACTTGCGTTTGAGCAGCACATTCATCAGCGTCGATTTGCCGACGTTGGGAATGCCCATGATCATCATCCGCAACGGTTTGGTGTTGTCGCCGCGATGCGGCGCCAACTGACGGCACAACGCCGGCAAGCGCGCCACGTCGCCGGGACGGCGGCACGATACCGCCACCGCCAGAAGGCCATCCTGGCGGCGGAAATGCTCCAGCCACTGCCGGGTGACCTGCGGGTCGGCCAGATCGGCCTTGTTCAGCACTTTCAGACAGGCGCGCTGGCGGAAGGCCCGCAGTTCATGAACCAGCGGATTGCTGCTCGCCGCGGGCAGCCGCGCGTCGACCACTTCGATGACCACGTCGGTGACGGCCATCGTTTCAGCCGCCTTCTTGCGCGCCGACGTCATGTGACCGGGAAACCACTGAATGGACATCGGCTGAGCGCTGGAAGTGGCAAAGACTGTCATTATCTCATCGCTAGGCCACCGCGGCCACGCCGACCCGCACCCGAGCACACCCGATCTTTCTCGTCACACCGCTGCCGTCCGCGCGGACGCGGCGCGGCGCACCGGGGATTCACAGCCCGGCGCAACAACAAAAGTTATGGCCAGATAACGGCACTACAGATTTTCGGAAGGCCGCCGTTAAAAACATACACTACTGCCCCGCCGCGAAGGTCTTTTTTGGAGGTGTCAAATGACCATCAACTCCTTTACACGAAATGTTGTCATTTCGGCCACGCTCATCGTGACCATGATCATCGCTTTAGCCATCCAACTGAAAATCATCGCGCACGTCGCTGCCTCTGATGAACAGCGCTATGTGTCGTATTTGCTGGCCGATGAATTGCGTCAGTCGTCCGACGATCTGACGCGGCTTGCGCGCACCTATGTCATGACACGCGATGCGGAATACGAGCGCCAATACCTGAAAATTCTCGCCATTCGAAACGGTGAGGCCGCGCGCCCGAAAGATTATCAGCGCATTTACTGGGACTTTGTCGCCGTCGATGGCAAGGCGCCGCGCGAAGACAGTGCCGACCGGATTGGCCTGATCGAACTGATGCGCAGGAACGGGTTTACCGACGCGGAACTGGCGAAACTCGAAGAAGCCAAGCGCGCGTCTGATGCGCTGGTTAAAACGGAAACCGAGGCGATGACACTGGTGAAACAGGAAAACGCCGCCGACGCGTACGAGCGGGCCGCAAAAATGATGCATGACAAGACTTACCATCAGAACAAGGCCATCATCATGAAACCGGTGGATGAGTTTTATGTACTCATGGGCAACCGGCTGGATGCAGAACGCGCCACGGCAAATGGGCGGAAAATCATCATCCAGATTGTTACCGGTTTGATTTTGATTGCATTGGGATTTTTCCTATGGCGGACTTATCGCTCCTTGGTGCACATCATCGGTGGCACAGTCGGTGACATGACCCACAGTCTGAGCAAAATGGCCGCCGGCGATTTTTCATCGCAGATCGAGGCCAAATCGCCCCAAAGCCTGCTCGGTCAACTGAATGAAGT
>JAEUOJ010000001.1 GCA_016789495.1 Accumulibacter sp.
AAGATCCGTTTGTTCGGCTGGACCCATTGTCGATCGAGGATTTGCTGCGCGAGCGGCGCATAACGCGCCAGCAATAATTCATCACGGCCTTTGTCGAGCGCCTCGCCGGTCAACATCGCCAGGGTGCTGCTGACGGTGGGACGGTAATCTTCGGGTAGAGCTCGCGAATCGGTTCGTGGGTAGGTCAGCACTTTGTGTTTCTCGTACAGCGCCTGTGCCAGTGCCAAAGTGCTCTTGGCCGAGAAACCAAAGCGGCTGTTCGCTTCACGCTGCAAGCTGGTCAGGTCGTAGAGCAACGGCGAAAGCTGGGTCGACGATTTGGTTTCCTCGCTGACCTGGCCGGGTTGGCCGAGACATTGCTCCTGTATCGCCTGGGCCTTGGCCTGATCCCACAGTCGGTCGGCGCGCGCGTGTTCGTCGTCATCCTTGCTCTTGAAGTTTTCGTCGAACCACTTGCCGCGATAGTCGCCGGCCGCGCAGGCGAAAACGCCTTCCAGTTCCCAGTATTCACGCGGCTTGAAACGGCGGATGCGATCTTCGCGGTCGACGATCAACGCCAACGTCGGCGTTTGCACCCGACCGACGGTGGTCAGATGAAAGCCACCGGTCTTCGAATTGAAAGCGGTCATCGCCCGCGTGCCGTTGATGCCGACCAGCCAATCCGATTCCGACCGGCAAACCGCCGCGTCGGCCAGACCCTGCATTTCACTGCCGTCGCGAAGCCGCGAAAAACCGTCGCGGATCGCCTGCGGAGTCATCGACTGCAGCCACAGCCGCTCGACTGGCTTGTCGGCCTTGGCGTGCTTGACGATGTAATTGAAGATCAATTCACCTTCGCGACCGGCGTCGCAAGCGTTCACCAGGCTGAGCACATCCTTCCGCTTGATCAGGCGAATCAGCAATTTCAGACGCGTCTCGGTCTTGGCGATCGGCTGCAAGGTGAAATGCGGCGGGATGACTGGCAGATGGGCGAACGACCATTTGCCGCGTTTGACTTCATATTCTTCGGGGCAGGCCAGCTCGAGCAGGTGACCGACAGCCGATGCCACCACATAGTCGTCATTCTCGAAATAATCGTCGGTACGCGCGAAACCACCCAGGGCTCGCGCGATGTCGGCGGCAACAGAAGGCTTCTCGGTGATGATCAGTTTCTTGCTCATGGGGGAAATTCGCAGGCCGGAAGTCGGCAAATGGGCGTCTGGGGAATCAGACGCGAAGGATCAGGTTGATGCCTACCCAATCCATGATAAGAGGTCTGTGCCGCGCTTGGCAAGCCGGAATGTCCCGAACGGGGAGAGCATTGGCCGCCACCCGAGCCACCCGGGTCGTGGCTGGCGAGGTGAGGAGCGGGGCGCGACGGCGAAGCAAGGCCGTCATCCCGCAAGCCCGCCGACCGCCGGCGGCCCTCATCGGTCGGCCCCGACCAGTTGTTGATACCGCCCACCGGGCAAGGAGGCTACCTGGCCGGCCAGCTCGAGGTCGAGCAGGATTGCCGCCAGTTCGTCTGCCGACACGGCGCAGCGGGCGAGCAGTTCGTCGAATGGACAGGGATCATGGCCGAGCGCCAACCGCACCGACTCCGCGGCGGGTGAGGGCGCCGGCGACGGGGTGGGCGATTCGTCGGCCACGCCGGGTCCGCTTTGCCAAGCCAGTTCATCGAGGATGTCCTGCACCGTTTCGACCAGCTTGGCGCCTTGTTTGATCAATTTGTGGCAACCGCGCGATTGCGGGGAATGAATCGATCCTGGAATGGCGAACACTTCGCGACCTTGTTCGACCGCCAGCCGGGCGGTAATCAATGAGCCGCTTTCAGTGGTCGCTTCAACGACCAGCGCGCCGCGGGAAAAGCCGGCGATCAGGCGATTGCGCCGCGGGAAATTGGCCGCCGTCGGCGGCGTGCCGAGCGGAAATTCCGAGATCACGGCCCCTCGTTCGGCGATGGCCAGCGCCAGCGCGTGATTGCTCGCCGGGTACAGGCGATCGATGCCGGTGCCGATGAAAGCGACGGTATCGCCGTTCGCCGCCAGGGCGCCGCGGTGAGCGGCAGCGTCGATGCCGAGCGCCAGGCCGCTGGTGACGGTCAATCCGGCCCGGGCCAGGGCGCCGGCGAAATTTTCGGCGTTCTTCTGGCCTTGCGGGGTCGGATTGCGGCTGCCGACGATGGCGATGGCCGGCGTGTTGAGTAGATCGAGGCGGCCGCGAACATACAACAGCGCCGGCGGGTCGGGAATCTGCAGCAGGGCGCGCGGATACGCTGGGTCGGCGAGGCAGACCAGCGCATGCCGGGGTTGATCGGCCCAGGTCATCGCCCGATCGACGGCTTGGCGATTATCGGTGCTCAGCAGCACGCTGGCCGCCTTGTCACCGATCAGTTCGGCCAGGGCTCGGTGGCTGGTGGCGAAGATGGCTTCGGGAAGCCCGAAGGCGCCGAGCAATTTTCGCTGCCTGTCGCCACCGATTCCCGGAATCAGCGTCAGCCTCAGCCAGCCAGCCAGCGACTCCGACGGCGTCATCGGTACGCGCGATGTCGAGGTGCGTTACGGGGTGCGGACGAAGTCGTTGATCTCGATGGTGCCCTCGGCCTGAACGATCAACGCGTAGGAAATACGCTGGAACGTACGAAAAACAAACAGCAGACCCTGGCGATGCGGCGGGACGACCACTTGTTCCTGGCGGTCCTGCTGATCACGTTGCTCGAGAACCCGGTTGCGCTGCAGGCTGAGCACATGTCCGATTTCCAGGCCGTCGGCTCTGCCCCGGTTGATGGCGACCACCGAACCCAATCCTCCGACACCAACCCCGCCATAAACCGACAGCACCCGTCCGTCGATCATCGCTTCCGGCTTGTGCGGCACGTAGGCAAGCAGTTCGGGACGCGTCAGCGGCACCAGTCGGTCGTCGCGGGAGATTTCCTGTTTGGCGGTGAGGATCTCGAAAGTGGCCGGATCACCGGACTGAAGCTGCTTGGCGGTCCCGAGATAGAACGCTTCATAACCCAGTACCGCCTGACTGTCAGGATCGCGCAATGCTTTGCCGTTGCGGTACACGTGCCAGTAGTCGATGGTCGGCGACGCCTTGCTGACATAGGCCCGGTCGGTGGGACCCAAAAAGACGCGACCTTCCTGGGTGGCGACGATCCGCGGCGCATTCTCCAGTCCGTCCGCTTCGACGATCAGCGGTTCGGAAAGGAAAGGCCGAATGACGTTCGGAGCAATCGCCGGAATGGCGTCAGTCAATTTTTCGACGTGAATCTGCGGCACGAGCCGGACATCCTTTTGCAGGCTCTTCTGCAGACGCAGACGCGGACTGCCGTCGGTATCGCGTTCGAGCAGGATCACGTCGCCGGGATAAATGCGATGCGGATTGACGACTTCCGGACGATTCATCCGCCAGACCTCGGGCCAGCGCCAGGGGTCCTTGAGAAACTTGCTCGACAGTCCCCACAGGGTGTCGCCGGGCAAAACGATATGGCGGGTCGGCGCATGGTCGGCCAGCTCGATCGGCTGGCCCGTCGCGCCGCACAGCAGACTGACGGTGGCGAGTAGGAAGGCGGACAGAAAGCGGATCATCGTGTTATCCTCGTACGAGCGGTCGTCAGCACCGGGTGAGCGGCCCGGGAAAGGTTCGCCGGGTCGAGCGGCGCCAGCATATTGCGGCGCGTTTAATGACGAAGGTGGTTTCTCCACCCTACGATTGATTGTGCACGTAGATAATTCACTGATCAAGTTTTATATGTCTTTATTGTCGATACTTCACTTTCCCGATCCCCGACTCAAGAAAATTGCCGCACCGGTGACGGCGATCGACGACAGCATCCGACGCCTGGCCAGCGACATGGCCGAGACGATGTACGAAGCACCCGGCATCGGTTTGGCCGCGACCCAGGTCGATGTCCATAAACAGGTGATCGTCATCGATGTCTCGGAAACCCGGGATCAGTTGTGGACCCTGATCAACCCGGAAATCCTGGAGAGCGAAGGCGTGCAGGTCGGCGAGGAAGGCTGCCTGTCGGTTCCCGGGATTTACGACAAGGTCGAACGCGCCGCCAGCGTGCGGGTACGCTATCTCGATCTCGACGGCCAGGAACAGACGCAGACCGTCGACGGCCTGCTGGCGGTCTGCGTGCAGCACGAAATCGATCATCTGCGCGGCCGGGTTTTCGTCGAGCACCTGTCGCAACTCAAACAGACCCGCATCAAGAACCGGCTGGCCAAGCAGGCGCGGATCACCGCATGAGGGTTTGTTTCGCCGGCACGCCGGCGTTCGCCGCCGTCGCCTTGCGCGCGATCGCCGACGCCGGTCATCAGGTGCCGCTGGTGCTCAGCCAGCCGGACCGGCCGGCGGGGCGCGGCCTGACGCTGCAACCTTCACCGGTCAAGCAATTGGCCACCGCCCTCGGAATCGAGGTCTATCAACCCACGACGCTGCGCGACCCCGCCGCGCAGGATCGATTGCGCGACACCGACTGCGAGCTGCTGGTCGTCGCCGCCTACGGACTGATCCTGCCGCAGGCGGTGCTCGACCTGCCGCGTTATGGCGGCATCAACATCCACGCCTCGCTGCTGCCGCGCTGGCGCGGCGCGGCGCCGATCCAGCGCGCGCTGCTCGCCGGCGACGCGCAGACCGGCGTGTGCATCATGCGCATGGAAGCCGCTCTCGACACCGGACCGGTGTTGCTGGCCGAAGCCATGCCGATCGCCACCGACGACACCGCCGGTTCCCTGCAAGACAAACTGGCCGAACTCGGCGCGCGGCTGGTGCGGCAAACGCTCGCCGCCCCCTGGCCGATGCCGGCGACCCCGCAAGCGGCGGAAGGCGTCACTTACGCGGCGAAAATCGACAAACGCGAGGCGATCCTCGATTGGCGGCAGCCGGCAAGCCGGCTCGAACGTCAGATCCGCGCCTTCGACCCCGTGCCCGGCGCCTTCTTCACCCGGCAAGACCAATCGATCAAGGTCTGGCGCGCCGAAGTGGTCAGCGACGCCGGCGGCGCGCCGGGAACGGTGCTCGCGGCGGACCGCCGGGGAATCGTCGTCGCCTGCGGGGAAGCGGCGTTGCGGCTGACCGAATTGCAGCAGGCCGGAGGCCGGCGCCTGCCCGCCGCTCAATTCCTGGCCGGGACGCCGGTGCGCGTCGGCGAGATCTGCCGCGTGACGACTTGAAATCCGGCCGCCTTGCCGCATCTTCGGCAAGTGTCGAGGCACCTGCTGGCCGGAATGAGGAATAGGAGAACGTCGAATGCTCGGTAACTGGTTGAAAACATCGTTGTTGATGGCGGCGATCGTCGCCTTGTTCGGCGTGGTTGGCGCGATGATCGGCGGCCGCTCGGGAATGGCGATGGCCTTGCTCGTCGGCGGCGCGATGAACCTGTTCGCCTACTGGTTTTCGGATCAGATGGTGCTCAAGATGTACCGCGCCCGCGAAGTCGACGAAACCTCGGCGCCGCAGTTCTATCGCACGATCCGGGAACTGGCCGTCAATGCCGGCCTGCCGATGCCCCGGGTGTATCTGATCGACGAGGCGCAGCCCAATGCCTTCGCCACCGGCCGCAATCCGCAACACGCGGCGGTCGCCGCGACCACCGGCATCCTGCAACTGTTGACGGCGCGAGAAATCCGCGGCGTGATGGCCCACGAACTGGCGCACGTCCAACACCGCGACATCCTGATTTCGACCATTTCGGCGACCATGGCCGGAGCGATTTCGTCACTCGCCAACTTTGCCGTCTTTTTCGGTGGACGCGACGCCGACGGCCGGCCGAGCAATCCACTGGCTGGCCTGCTGGTGGCGATCCTGGCGCCGTTGGCGGCGTCGTTGATCCAGATGGCCATTTCCCGGGCCCGTGAATTCGAAGCCGATCGTGGTGGCGCGGCAATCTCCGGCGATCCGCAGGCGCTGGCCGATGCGCTGGCCAAAATCGAAGCCTACGCGCAGGGCATTACCCTGCCGCCCGCCGAAGCGAACCCGGCCACCGGCCAGATGATGATCATCAATCCCTTGTCGGGCGGCGGTTTGAGCGGCCTGTTCAGCACCCACCCGGCGACCGCGGAACGTGTCGCCCGCCTGCGGGCGATGGCCGGGCCCGGCCGCTGAAGTTTCACGTGAAACAACGCGCCGCGCGCGCGGCTGGCGCCGATCAGCGCCGTCCGCTGTCGTCGAACAGCCTTCGCAGCAGCGCCGCCAGGCGGTGGCCGGCCTGTGCGATGCGCTGGTCGGCGATGTCCCTGCTGCGCGCATCGAACGTGGCGCTGATCGTCGGCACGGCGGCGCCCGTCGGCGGGTAAGCCTGCCGGTCGGCGATCCGCCAGCTCTCGAGCAGCCATTTCGCCGGCGTCTCGTCCCGGCCACCCGGCGGCGGATAACGGCGGGCCAAAGCCTCGGCCTTCAGCGCCAGCGACTCGCCACGCCACCACGGCGGGCCGGGAAGGTTGTCCCAATAGCGGTGCAGATTGCTCGCCGCATCCGGCGGCGCGGCAAACGGATTGTCGATCGCCAGTTCGTTCCCGCCGCGGTCGCCGACCCCGTCGGCGGAATACCGGCTGGCGGCATGCAACGGCTGGTGAGCGTCGCCAACCAGATGAATCAGCCACGGCAAGGCGTAAACCCGCTCGGCGGTCGAGGTGCCGCGTTGACCGAGGGTGTCGATCAGCGCGGGCAATTGCCGATCGAGAATTCCATCCGACGGTCGATGCTTGCCGCCGGGCGGAATCGGCCAATTCACATAATGCCAATGCCGCCGGCGCTCCATATCCGGATAACCGGCCAGGGTTGGCGTCGGTGGTTCCCCATGCGAGTAAAAGCGCGGGTCCTGGCGGATGTCGTCGGGCCAGGTCGACGCTTCGACAAAAGCGATCAGCTCGCTATCGTCACCACGTCCGCGCGACTGCCACTGCGCATAATCCGGATGCTGCCGTAACAGTTGGCCGATCGCCGCACGACTGGGCGGATCAAGTTGCCGCCAGGCGATGCTGGCGATCAGCCGATGCCCGGCGGCGTTCCAGGCGTTTGCCGGCCAGGACCACGGCAAAAGCAGCAACAGCCAGCACCATTGACGACGTCGGCCCATCAGGGAAACGCCGATCGATCGACCCCGGCCGGTAAGACGGCAAGCCGTCGTGCGTCGAAAGCAAGGAAAGCGTATTTCAGAGTTGTTCCACCTTTGCCAAATCCCCTCCATCCCGCCGACCAGGCGCGCCCGGATCAGCCCCTATCGGCAATCGCAAGCCGCCGGCAACCAGCGGAGTCCAGGGCCGCAAGTCTGCCACCGAAATCGCTGAACGGCGACACCGAAGTAGCCGATTATCCTTTGATTCAACTGATCCACGCTTGTCTGGTCCGTCTGGTTCGCAAGGTGGACCTTGAGAACCAGGGAAACAAGGTCAACCTTGGGAACCAGGGCTACAAACGGCATAATGCCGGCTGACGCAGGCCATGCAGTTCTTGGGGGTATAGATGCCGAATCCACCTAGCCGCACATTGAGTTCCCGCTATATCGACGCGCGGGTGATCAAGGTTTTTCCAGATGGTGGGCTGGAAGCCGAACCGAGATCGCCAGCGACGACAGGCGCATCGAGAATCAAGGTGCATCGCTATCACCTGCCCGCGGATCGCTTACCCCCGAACAAGCCTTACCAACTTGACGATACGGTTCGGCTATTCGTCTACAATGACCAGCGCGCGGCGAGGGACCCTGGCAAAGCGGCGTATGCCTCGGCGATCTGGGCGATGCCGGCAAATAATCCATGGGAAAACGAACGGGCAATGGAAGTCGGCGGAATCGTCACGGGTTCGGTGGTCCGTTTCCCTGACGACCAGCACGCCATCGTTCTGCTCGACGAGCTTGTCGTGGATGCCTGGTTGAACGCCAAGGACGTGCCGGAGGCTTCGCCCTATTACCGCTATGACGACGAGGCGCCACTGGCGAATTTTCTCAGCTTGAACGACCGCATCAAGGCGCGCTTGCAGCGGATTGATCGCGAAAACTGCCGGATAGACATTTCGATCGTCGACGCCTTCGAAGAGTGGAAGATCGAGTGCAAGCAAAACGCCCAGAACCAAACCGTGCCGCCGGCAGGGTACGAGCGTCTGCATTTAGACGAACTGGCCGATCACGAGGAGCAAATCTTTCTCTGGCAACCGATAAGCGACTCGTTGTCAGCGGAATCACCCACGCCGACGGCCACCGCTGTCGATGACGCGTCCTCGGTTGCCGGTCTGCCGATCTGGCGAGAGGTGCGGCTGCTGGTCATCGAAAACGATACCGCCTTCGCAAAATCGCTGGGGGCCTGGGTGTCCAGTCAAGGCGGCACGGCGCAGATCTCATCCGGCCACGAGAGCCTGCAGGGACTGCTCAAAAACGGAAAAATCGACCATTTGCAATGGACACATGTGCTTTGCGATTTCAACCTGAGCAGTCACAGCGACTCGAAGGCCTGCCATGCCTGGGTCGAGCGTCATCTGGGGCCACGGACCGACCGATCCGCCGTGCACGTTGCCTGGATGTCGGCGCAGCCCGAAGCGGTGCGACAGGCCCAGACCCAGACTCCCGGCGCGAAAGGCGCTGGTGGCACGCGTCCGGACGACGGCCGTTTGACGCCGTACCTGGCCAAACTGCCGTTGTTCGCCAAGCCGATTCTCTTTCGCGACCTGCACGCCTGGTTGACCAAGGGCCAAGCGCCGCGTCGGAATGACCTGGCAGACGATGAGCGCCACCGGATCTGGAACGCCAAGCGCCCCGATGAGTCCGTTCTCGAACGAGGACGCGCCGCTCTCGCCCAGTTCTGCGCCGCCGGCAAGGCGCTGGCCGCGCTATGGATCGACGCGCCGGAGGAAGCGCTTTCCGAGAACGAATACGACGATGCGCGGCTCGACTTGCAGGTGCGGGCGTGGCATGGCAGCTTGCGCCCGCCCGAGAATTGGCATGTCAAGCTGGGGCAATCGCTGCTCCGCGACGTTTTCTACACACGGGCGTTTGCCGGCCAACGCGCGACCGCGTCCGGCCCGCTGCGGGAGGTGGCGCCGCCGTCCGCCGAATGGGTCGTCGCCTGGCCGATCGTCTCGCTCGTCACGGGGGCGTCGGACAGCGAATCCTCGCTATCCAACTCGCTGCCGCAAGGCGCGCTCCTCGCTTTTTTCGATCGCGACGCCCTGACCCACCTGGTGCCCGCCTGGGAACCAGAAGGGGCGCTCGGCCGGCTGGCGGCGCTCACCTGCCGGCATCTCGACGACCTTGGCGCCTTGCTTTCCGTCAGCGAACACGCCCGCGAGCAGGACCTGTTCGCCTCGAGCGGCCGACAATTGGCGGCGGTACTGCACGAATTGCGTTCGCTGAGCGGCGACCTGGTGGCGCTGACCGACGAAAGGCCGATGGAACATTCTCCCGCCGCACAGCCTCCGAGCCTGCCAAGGAGCCGCCGCAAGGCCCTCCGCAAGCTGCTCAAGGTTGCGCAGCAAGGGCTGTTTTACGTCAAGAAGGAGCGGCTCGAACAGCTCGGCCTGGCCGGGATGTTGCAGCGGATGACCGCCGACCTGTTGTGGTTGCCGATTCTTCATTCCGGGTGCTCGTTGCACGTTCTCTTACCGGAGAAGAGACTGCAGGTGACCATTCCGGTCGAACCGTTGGAACACGCCCTGGGCAACATCATCGGCAATGCCGTCGACTGGAGCCGGGGCCGTCCTTATGCCCGCGTCTCGGTTAGCGTTGAGCTGCGGTCGGAACTCGGCGACATGCCCTTGTGTATCCGCGTCAGCGATCAAGGACTGGGCGTCGGGCGCGACGCCGAGCGTAATCTGTTGAGCCCGCGCCTGACCGAAAAAGGGCGCAAAGGCCAAGGAATGGGGCTGTATATTTCGCGCACCTTGCTGCGCGGCATCGGCGGCGACCTGGTGTTCGACCGCAAAAAAAATTTCCGCTTTTTTGGCGCCACTTTCGAGATTCGCGGGCGTTGGTGGCTGGGCGAGCGGCGCCAAGACGCCGCTCGCCCAGCCGGTTCTGGGAGTCAACATGTCCGATGAAACGAAAGCCGAAATCATTCTCCTCGACGACGAGCAAGGGGTGATCGACAGCGCGCGCCAAAGTTTCCCGCCCCAAAGCCGCTGGACATTGCGCACTGAATTGCTGACTAGATAGAACGGTCCTGCGCAACTGAACAAGGCGATTGCCTGCTTGAAGGAAAACACCGCCGCTCTCCTATTGCTCGATTGGCTGCCGGTGGACAGGGATGACGAGATGCGGCAGCGGTTGATCGACTTGAGCCGCACAGCACCGCCACAGATTGCACGGATCATTCTAACCAGTTGGCAACCGCCGGGAACTTTCGAAGACAGCGTCAAAGGACACCGCCTAGGAGACTTGCGTCGGCTGCACAAGCCGCTACGCTGGGAAGATGTCCTGCCGGATGAAAAAGAAACCGCAAACCGTAACGTTAAAGATCTGATGGCAGGAGCGTCGTCCGCACGGGCCATCACGCCGCCGCGACGCCGCCGGCTGATCCACGCCGGCGAAGGGCGCTACCGCGTCCACCCCGCCGACATGAACAAGGCAGCTTTTTGGCCCCTGCCTCGATTCAGTGAAGATGAAATTGATCGTCTGATGCACGGACATGCGGTCAAACTTCACCGTGGTTGGCTGCCGTGGAGCACGCCCAATACCGCAATGGGTTGGTACCAGTTAGTGACCGTTGCCCATCGTTGGCGAGATGGCCAAAAATACCCTGAATTACTCTGGCAATATGCCATCGCGCACCCAGAGCCCTGGCAGACGCCGATGCCGGGCGACGCGATCGATAATCTTTTCAAATTGATGGCCGAAGTCGGTTTTCATCGCGGGCGACATTACGAAATCGATCAACTACCCGATGCAGAGCAGACTCCCTTTCTGCAATTGACGCGAGCCAACCATCCTGTTTATTACGAAATGAGATGGCAGCCAAGCGATCAGGTTTTGCCGGTCGCCAAGCCATTGACCGGTGGGTTATTGGATCGCGCGAAGCAATTTATCAGCGATTATAAGAATCCTCACCGAGATAGTGATCCTCTCACATATGTGGTGCGCGCACCATGCGGTATGACTGAAGCAGATGACCACTCTCTGGACACTCAATTTTGGAGCGAGCTTGTCGGCACATCGAATCTCTCGGCCATGCTGGAAATACCTGTTTATCGAAAACAACCACAGCAGGACTCGACCAATTTATCGGCAGATCTCAAGTCTTTGCTCGGGTGGATGATTTTCGACAGACTGCCGAATTCCCCTGATTTGCCTCCAGATCAGGTGTATGCAACGGCTGCAAGCGACCTCGAGGAAGAAAAAGCGCAAATCGAAGAGCGTGTCAAAATTGTCGAAACGCTGGTTCTGCAAGCTATCGAGCAGATTCGCGAGGAGAAAGAGAAACGACGGAGTCGACACTCCGAAGAACAGAACAAACAACTCAAGAAATTGCGACAGGGCTTGGGTTGGGCAGGCTCGCGCGACGAGCGCGAAAAGGCGTTGGTCGACTTTGCGTGGAAAGCCGGAGGACTGGATCAAGGCAGCACGGAATGTTCGGTCGTTTTTGCCCGCCACGACGCGGCGACCAAGTCATTGACCATTACGGTGGACACCACTCGAAGACTGTTAGGGCAGGACTTTCCCGTTTCGTCCCGTTTTGCTCTCGCCGCCTGCGCCAGATCGAAAAAGCTGTTTGTCGTGCCAAATTGGCGCGACCTGCCTGAAGATAACAGGATCACACCGGCGGACTGGCGGCATCTGCCGGACATGAACGAGGAAAAAGCTAGGGATTTGTTCGAGTGGGCAAAAAATGAGATCCTGACCACCGTCGCCCTGCCTGTTCTGTCGAAGGGCAACTCCTTGCTGGGTGTCCTTCTTGAACAGCACAAACGCCCGTATCATTTTTCTCGAGAGCGCATCGACAATCTGCAAGCCCAGGTCGATACCGCGCTTCTCTATCTGGAACTCGACGCCGCGCGTGCGACGGCCGACACCTGGGACGGCGC
The DNA here is from genome assembly GCA_016789495.1 of Accumulibacter sp. GTDB lineage: Bacteria > Pseudomonadota > Gammaproteobacteria > Burkholderiales > Rhodocyclaceae > Accumulibacter. The sequence continues at coordinate 11,995 of JAEUOJ010000001.1, forward strand.
GGTGATGCACGAAATCCGTAGTGGCATACAAGATCCGTATCAATCCCTGAACAAGCTATTGAAAGATCCGGCACTTTCCGAAACGCTTCGTCAGGCGATTCGCGGCACCCTGTACGATATCGAGGACCTGCGCGATTTGTCGAATGCCTTTCTCGAAAATATCGGTAACAACGACAAAAGAACGCGTAGTTTCGTTTATCACTCGAAAACCGGCGGCAGCTGGTTCAGCACGCTGGACGATTATGGCCGTCATCGCGCGGCCGCCTGGGCCGAGTATAAAACCTGGTCGGCCAGATTTTCCCCCGAGGGGCAGGAGCCTGGCCCCTTGTCGGCACCGGACAAGTTGATTCGAGTAGTCCGAATCTTGCTCGACAATGCCTTCCGCTATGGCAAGATCGATACCCCTGTAGAACTGGCCGTAAGTCAAGGACAAGAGACCGTCAAGTTTTGGGTGACCAGTGGGGGCGAGTTCAGCGAGTCCATTCGGCAAGGCAGTTTCCGGAACGCGAGCGAACGACTAGATCTGGGTGGACGGGCGCTGCGGACGCACCTCGGATTGTCGTTGGCGAACGCGCTGATCCGGGAGCAAGGTCAGCAACTGCGCCTCAACAACGAGGCGAATCATTCGGCGGTGGCGAGTTTCACCTGGCCTCTGGCGTCGGCGACGTCCATGGCATGCACGAAGGAGAATGAGGATGGCCTTGGATGAATTGAAAAATGCATTGGCTGGGAGGAAAGTGCTAATCGTCGACGACGATCCCGAAACGATGTTGTTCGTCGTCCGGACCTTGCAAGATCATGGGATGGCGACGCGCCTCGTGACCAGTCAGCGCGAGGGTTTCGATCTGCTGAATGACGAGAAAACGCGCTCGGGGATCGGACTCGTCATCGTCGACCTGCAGTTCATCGGCCAGGAATTGCCGGCGGACTTGCTGACCGCGCGCCAAGCACTGGGCCGAAATGCCACGGCCAACAACACCGGCCAGGCGCTCGGCTATTGGCTGTGGCGGAAAAAGATGGTTCCCGGGAATAGCCGCCACTGGCCGCGTTACGTCTATGCGTCGATCAGCCCGAGTTTCTGGAAGGAGGCGGAGGTGCATACCGAGCAAGAATTGAAGGATAAAACTGGCAAACGGAGTACCGAGGAGATCCGAGCGACGTTCGTTCTGGGAAAGCTGGTGCGCGACGGCGAGGAATTTTGCGAGGCGCTTGAAACAGCATGGACGGCATGGTCGCCTCTGGAAACAGCGACTGAAACGGCAAAGCCGTGAGAACCTTAACCGTGACCGAGCGCCGGCGCCTTGGTGGGATTATTGGTCTGGGGCTGATTTCGATCGCGGTCGCCTTGGCTTGGTGGCTGAGCGATTCGTGCGCCGCCATAGCCCATGTCGTGCTTCCGGCGTGGCTCGGCGGCTCGGTAGCCATGTTGGCCATCGGACGAAGAAGTTATGAAGTACGCAATCACGAGCCTTCGTGTCTGGAATATTGGAGCGAAACGGCTTGGGCATGCCTCTGTACGGTCGTCGCGGGGCTGGGTGTCGGCGCCTTGATTGCTGTTCTCTCGACGACCAAGCTGCTCTCTTTGGATAGCAGCACGGGGTATGCCGCGTGTGCGCCGACAAGAAGCGAAAAGGTTCCCGAAGCCCTCGGCCCGGGAAACAATGTCACCGAAAAAGATGAGATCTCGAAATCATCGAACACCAATAAAACAAGTGACCCGGGGGCACATTCAAAAAAGAGAAATCAAGAAGGCGAAACATCCAGAAAGGGCTTAGAGAAAACTTCGAAAAAGAATTTGGAAACCTCCAACATTACGGATTTGGAGGAAACTCTGAAGAAAGAGCTGAATGACAAATTCGCATTTTGGGGAACGCTTTTCGCATGGTTGTTGGCAATTTTGGCTCTGGCGGTCACCGTTTTCATCTGGAGCTTGCAAAGAGGCGCGCAAGACCTCAAGGAAAGGTTCGAGGCCTTAGAGGACTATCGGAAAAGAGTCGCCCAAGACCTCAAGGAAAGGTTCGAGGCCTTGGAGGTCTATCGAACAGACCTTACACAACGATTCGATAAGCATCATATTCTCTTGAAGTTGCAAGATCATCAATTGAGTGTTGAAGACATGTTGGAGTCATCGCGGGAACAAAATCCGAAATTCCAGTTCATCCGGGTGGTGCAACGCTTGATACTTACCTCCAGACAGGTGCAAAGCCGTGAGTTTTCGGCACGGGTGTTTGCGCAGCAAACCGAGCGCCTGGAGGGCGCCCTGGATGCCCTATCGCAAGCACCGTCGCGTTGGGATGTCGCGCAACTCAAGCCGCGAGCCCTGGCGGCCGCCTTGCGGGCGGTCGCCGAATATCTGCATTCCGTCGGCCCACTCCCGTGGCTGCCGACCGCCGAATGGCCGGGAAATATCCAAAAATTGTTCGACCTGGCCGAGCGGCTGGATACGCTGGCTTGAGTTTCAGCGGAGTGTGTTGGATCAAGTTTGTCAGGATTTCTTCTTCACCGCCTATCGTGTTCATTTTTCGAGAAAGACGCCGAGCAGAGGCAGCGCGCTGGCCGCGCTTCGGCAGCCGCTGAGACGACTCCGACGGGTGGTCGCGCTCGCAACGTAACCGCCGGTTCGTCATTCTCCTTGGGATCGGCGGAGAATACGTTGAAGGGCGCGATCACCTTGCGCCTGCCGCGGATCGGGATCATGGCGTGGGTCGAAGACATCACCTGCCCGGAGAGTAGGGCGAGTTTTCTGAAAAACGGTTCCGGACCTGATCGGCGCGGGCGGCGCCGTGGGTCCGCCGCTGTCCGCGAGGCGGGAACCGCTCGGCGATCGCGAGGATCGGTTTGCCGTCGATCCTCGCGCCGCCCGCCAGTCGGCCCCCGCGGGCGAATTCCGCCGCGTTCTCGTGGCTTTCGCCAACGTGCTAAACTCGACGCTCCATTTCAGGAGCGCCTGTAGGCCGTGCCATCCTCCTCTTTGCCGTCTTCCCCCTCGTCACGGGCGAGACGGGTTGTCAAGCGAGACGCCCGCGGGGCGACGAACGGCGCAGCGGCCGGGACGGCTCCGGCCAGCGCCTTGGCGCCCGACTCGCTGGCCTGCAGTTTGTCGTTGTCCGCCCGGGTCGTCGCCGCGGTGCGCGCCGGCCGCAGTCTGACGCAGGCCTTAACCGCGGTCGGCGATCAACCGCCGGCGACGCGGGCCGCGGTGCAGGAAATCAGTTACGGGACCTTGCGCGGCTACGGCCAGGGCGAGTTCATTCTCGGTCGTCTGCTTGACCGGTCGCTGGCCAACCCGGAAGGCGAGGCGCTGCTGCTGGTGGCGCTCTATCGCTTACGCTCGCGGCCGGAGGCCACGCACACGGTGGTCGACCAGGCGGTCAGCGCGGCCAGCGAATTGGCCGGCGGCGCGTATAAGGGCCTGGTCAATGGCGTGCTGCGCAATTATTTGCGGCAACGGACGGCTCTGGACGCGGCCATCGTCGACGACGAGGTGGCCTGCCATCAGCATCCGCGCTGGTGGTTGAATCGGCTGCGACGCGCCTATCCGGCGGACTGGCCGGCGATCGTCGCCGCCGATAACGCACCGCCGCCGATGACCCTGCGCGTCAACCGTCGTCGCGTCGCGCCCGCCGAATACATGGCGCGGCTGTCGGCCGACGGACTGAGCTGCCGAGCGCTGGGCGGCGTGGCGCTGCGGCTCGACAAGCCGGTGGCCGTCGAACGGCTGCCTGGGTTTGCCGAGGGCTGGGTTTCGGTGCAGGACGCCGGCGCGCAGCAGGCGGCCGAGTGGCTGCGGCCGGTCGATGGCCAGCGGCTGCTCGATGCCTGTGCCGCGCCGGGTGGCAAAAGCGCCCACCTGCTGGAAATGGCCAACGTCGACCTGACGGCGATCGACATCGATCAAACGCGCGCGCGGCGGATCACCGACAATCTGCGGCGACTCGGGCTGAGCGCCAGCGTGCGCGTCGCCGATTGCCGGGAGGGCGACTCCTGGTGGAACGGCGTGCCTTTCGACGCCATCCTGGCCGATGTTCCCTGTTCGGCCTCCGGCGTCGTCCGCCGCCACCCCGACGCCAAATATCTGCGCCGTGAAAGCGACGTGCGGCGCTTCGCGAGCTTGCAAAGCGAGATTCTCGATCGCCTGTGGCCGCTGCTGACGGCTGGCGGGCGGCTTCTTTATGCGACCTGTTCGCTTTTTCCCGAGGAAAACGGTGCCCAGATCGATGCTTTTCTCCACCGCCATCCCGATGCGCGACGGCAGCGCGGTCAACAGTTGCTCCCCGGCGCGGAACACGATGGATTTTTCTATGCCTTGCTGGAAAAAACGCCTTAGCCCGGGTTTGCGGCACGGGCTGATCGGCGTCTTGCTGGCGCTGTTTTCCCTGCTGGCGAACGCCGCCGACATCACCGTCCGCAGCGCGCAGTTGCTCGGCGATGACGACGGTTACGTACTGAACGCCGATTTCGATTTCGCGCTCAACGCCCGGCTGGACGAAGCGATCGCCAAAGGGGTCGCGCTGTACTTCGTCATCGATTTCGAGCTCAATCGGTCGCGCTGGTATTGGTTCGACGAACAGGTGATCAGCCGCAGCCGGTCGATCCAGTTGTCCTACCATGCCCTGACCCGGCAATATCGACTGACCCGAGGCAACCTGCATCAGAGTTTTCCGTCCCTCGAAGACGCGCTGCGCATTCTGGCGCGCACCCGCAACTGGCACGTGCTCGACAAGGGGCAGCTCAAAGGCGACCAGACCTACCAGGCGGCGGTCCGTCTGCGCCTCGATCTGACGCAAATGCCGAAAACCTTCCAGGTCAACGCGCTAGCCAACCGTGATTGGAATCTCTCGGCCGACTGGGCGCGCTGGACCTTTACCCTGGCCGAGATCGGCGCCGCCAGCGGCGACGGCAGATGAAGTGGCTGATCATCGCCGCGGCGTCGCTCGGCGGCATCCTGCTCTTTCTGCTGGCTTCCGCCAGCGCCAATACCGCGCTGTTCGCCCGGCATTACCCGTGGCTGCTCGGGCTCAACGCCGTCGTCGCCCTGTCGCTGTTGGCGCTGATCGCCTGGCAGCTGCAGGCTTTATGGCGCGAATACCGGGCGCAGGTCTTCGGCTCGCGGTTGAAATTGCGTCTGATGCTGATGTTCGGCCTGATATCGGTTGTTCCCGGGGTGCTGATCTACGCCGTTTCGGTGCAGTTCGTCACCAAAAGCATCGAAACATGGTTCGACGTGCGGGTCGAAAAAGCCCTCGAGGCCGGACTCAACCTCGGGCGTAACACGCTCGATTCGCTGCTCGCCGATCTGGTCAGCAAGGCGCAGACGATGGCGCTCGAGCTCGGCGATCGCAGCGAATCGCAACGTCGTGTCGAACTCAATCGGCTGCGTGAACTGAACAGCGTGCAGTCGGCGGCGCTGTATTCGAGCGCCGGGGTATTGCTAGCCACCACCACTGGCGATCTGGGCAAGCTGATGCCGCTGCCGCCTTCGGCCGAGCAGTTGCGGCGGGTGCGTCTGGAACGGCGCTTCTCGGTGATCGAGACCTCGGGCGAGAAGGACCTGCTGTTGCGCGCGCTGGTGATCGTGCCGCCGTCCAACCTGGGCGGCGAAGCGCGAATCCTGCAACTGACCGACCCGGTGCCCGCCAATCTGGCGATCAATGCCGACAGCGTGCAATCGGTGTATGCCGACTACCAGGAATTGTCGCTCGGCCGGGAAGGACTCAACCGCATCTACGCGATGACCTTGACGCTGACCGTCCTCCTGGCCTTATTCACCGCCATCGCCCTAGCCTTCGTCCTGGCGCGGCGGCTATCGGCGCCGTTGTCGATTCTCGCCGAAGGAACGCAAGCGGTGGCGGCGGGTGACTACACGCCGCGGCAAGCGATCCATAGCAGCGACGAACTCGGCGTGCTGACCCGCTCGTTCAAGCAGATGACCAGTCAGCTCGATGAAGCCCGGCGCGACAACGAGCGACATCGCGCCGAACTCGAGGCGGCGCGCGCCTATCTCGAATCGATCCTGGCCAATCTTTCGGCCGGTGTGCTGGTCTTCGATCACGGCTTCGTGCTGCGGACGATCAACGAAGGCGCGCTGACCATTCTTTCCGACGACTTTGGCGATCTGCTCGGGCAGGCTACCGAACACTGGCCGCGTCAGCAGACACTGGGCGAAGCGATCCGCCGTGCATTTGCCGCCCATCAGGACAGCGAATGGCAGGAACAGATCGAACTCGACCGTCCCGGCGGAATGCCGCAGACGCTCCTGCTGCGCGGCACCCCACTGACGACCGGCGCCTACGGCGGCTATGTCGTCGTTTTCGATGACGTGACCCGGCTGATCGCCGCACAGCGCAGCGCCGCCTGGGGCGAAGTCGCTAGACGACTGGCGCATGAAATCAAGAATCCGCTGACGCCGATCCAGCTTTCCGCCGAACGATTGCAGATGAAACTCGCCGACCGGCTGTCGGGCAACGAAGCGGAAATGCTCACCCGCGCCACGCAGACGATCATCACCCAGGTGCAGGCGATGAAACGGATGGTCAATGATTTCAGCGATTACGCGCGGATGCCGGCGCCGGAGTTGAGCGCGGTCGATCTCAACGCGCTGGTCAGCGACGTGCTAGCCCTCTACGAAACCTCGGCCACCACCCTCGAAGCCAAACTGGCCGCCAAGCTGCCGCCAGTGTGGGGCGACGCCACGCAATTGCGGCAGATCATCCACAACCTGCTGCGCAACGCCGCCGACGCCCAGGAAGGGTCGCCCGCGCCGTGCATCGGCATCATCACCCGGCGCAGTGAGAATTTCGCGGAATTGGTGGTCACCGATCGCGGCCCCGGTTTTCCGCCGGAACTGCTGGCCCGCGTTTTCGAGCCCTACGTGACCACCAAGGCCGGCGGCACCGGGCTCGGTCTGGCAATCGTCAAGAAAATCGTCGACGAGCATCACGGCCAGATCACCATCAACAACCGTCAACCGGTAGGCGCCAAGGTCAACATCAAATTGCCCTTGGCCGTCGTTCCGGTACCGCGGCGCCGATTGGGCAATCATTCATCCTCCGAGAGTTGATCATGGCGCAAATATTGATCGTCGACGACGAAATGGGCATTCGGGAACTGCTTTCGGAAATTCTCGCCGACGAGGGGCATTCGGTCTGGCTCGCCGAAAATGCCGCCGCGGCGCGCAAGCTGCGAGCCGAACGCCGTCCCGACCTGGTACTGCTGGACATCTGGATGCCGGATACCGATGGCATCTCGCTGCTCAAGGAATGGTCCGCCGGTGGATTGCTGACCATGCCGGTGGTGATGATGTCCGGACACGGAACGATCGATTCGGCCGTCGAAGCGACGCGTATCGGCGCATCGGATTTCCTCGAAAAACCGATCGCCCTGCAAAAATTGCTGGCGACGGTCAAAAAAGTGTTGAAGCACGAAACCCTGTTGCAGAAACGTCCGCTGACACTCGACGACTTCGCGCGCTCGCCGCTGCTCAAGGACTTCAAGCGCCGTCTCGAACAGGCGGCCGCCAAGACCTCGGTCCTGTTGCTCAAGAACGTCTCCGGCGGCATGGCCGAGGTTTGCGCCCGCACGCTGCAGGCGCCGCGCGCACCATGGCTCGATTTGTCGAATTCGAGCGCGCCGCTGACCCAGGAAATGCTGCAAACCAATGCCGGTGGCATCGTCTTCGTCGCCGATCTGCTGCAACTCGGCAAGTTGCAGCAAATGAACCTGGTCTTTGTCCTCGAGCGACTCGAAAAATATCGGCTGCAACTGATCGCCGCCGCCGCCCGACCGCTATCGACCTTGCTCGAAATCGGTTGGGACTCGCAACTGGTCGGTCGACTCGGGGAAGTCTGGGTCGCCCTGCCGCAAATCTCCGGCCATCCGGACGATGTTCCGGAAATCGTCGCGCTGCTGCTCGCCCATCTCGCCGAGCGCGGCGAAATACCTTTGCGGCGTTTTTCGAGCGGCGCGCAGAACGCGCTGCGGCTGCACCGTTGGCATGGCGAATGGGTCGAGTTGCTGACCACCGTCAAAAATCTCGGCTTGTCGGCGCTGGAGGAAGAAATCAGCGCCGACGATGTTGTCCGCATCCTGCAGACCGACGGCGACCCCTGCGCGCCGCCGCTGCCCAGTGTTTTCTTCGAGCAGCCGCTACGCGAAGCGCGCGAGGCGTTCGAACGCCTTTATTTTCAATACCACCTCACCGGCGAACGCGGTAACATGACCCGCCTTGCCGAAAAGACCGGCCTTGAACGCACGCATCTGTATCGAAAATTGCGACAACTTGGCCTGCCGATCGGCCGGCGCGGCGACGAACGGGAGTGATCGCCGCCCACGACGCTGACTGTGGAGGAATTACTTGACATGCGGATTGTCATTTTGGGTGCCGGACAAGTGGGGGCCAGCGTTGCGGAAAGCCTGGTCTCCGAAAACAACGACATCACCGTCGTTGACAGCAATGCCGATCGCCTGGCGTACCTGCAGGATCGCAACGATCTGCAAACCGTGGTCGGCAATGCCGCCTATCCCTCGGTCCTGGCCAGCGCCGGGCTCGCCGATGCCGACCTCTTGATCGCCGTCACGCAAAGCGACCAGACCAATCTGGTGGCCTGCAAAGTGGCGCAGAGCATTTTCAACGTCCCGGCGCGGATCGCCCGTTTGCGCGCCGGCGATTTCCTGAACAGCGAAGAGTTGCTTGCGCCGGCCAATTTTGCCGTCGACTACGCGCTGTGTCCGGAACAGGTGATCACCGAATACATCGCCCGGCTGGTCGATTTTCCGGAAGCGCTGCAAGTGCTGAGTTTCGCCGGCGGACGGCTGGCGCTGGTCGGCGTCCGCGCTTATGCCGGCGGTTTGCTGGTCGGCCACCCAATCAAGGAAATGCGCAGTCACTTGCCGGCCGATATCGACGGGCTGATCGCCGCCATCTACCGCCGCGACGGCGCGATCACCCCGACGCCGGAAACGGTGATCGAAGATGGCGATGAAGTCTTCCTGCTCGCCGCGGAGGAACACATCCGCACGGTGATGCGCGAATTGCGCCGCTCGATGGACCCGGTGCAGCGGGTGATGCTCGCCGGCGGCGGCAATATCGGCTTGCGCGTCGCCCAGGCGCTCGAATCCAAGTGCCAGGTCAAAGTCATCGAAAGCGATCGTCGCCGCGCCGAACTGATCGCCAGTTCGTTACGATCGGTGCTGGTGCTCAACGGCGACGCCACCGACGAGGAATTGCTGGAACAGGAAGCGATCGAGGAAATGGATCTTTTCCTGGCGCTGACCAACGACGACGAAGACAACATCATGGCCGCCTCGTTGGCCAAGCGCATGGGGTGCAAGCGGGTGGTGGCACTGATCAACCGGCGCGCCTACGCCGAACTGGTGCAGGGCGGGCCGATCGACATCGCCATCTCGCCGGCGCAGATTTCGATCGGCAGCCTGCTGACTTACGTTCGGCAGGGTGACGTCGCGCAAGTGCATAGTCTCAGGCGTGGTGCCGCCGAAGCGCTGGAAATCGTCGCCCATGGCGATCAAAAAAATTCAAAGGTGATCGGCCGTCGGGTCGACCAACTGCCACGGATCGAAGGCGCCACCATCGCCGCCATCGTTCGCGATCTCGACAAAAACGAGGATGTCGGCCGGATCGGCCTGGAGAAAAGGAAAGCCAGGGGACACGTGCTGATCGCCCATCGGGACGTGGTCATCCAGAGCGAGGACCACGTGGTGGTTTTCTGTCTCGACAAGAAAGTGGTCAAACAGGTCGAAAAGCTCTTCGCCGTCGGCTTCCACTTTTTCTGAGAAATCCCCATGCAACGCTACTATCCCGTGATCCGGGTGTTGTCCCTGGTAATCCTGATGTTCGGTTTGACGATGCTAGTGCCGTGGGGACTTTCCTGGGCGCTGCACGACGGCGCCGAAAGCGCTTTCGACGAGGCGGTGCTCTTGACCATCGGTACCGGCGCTGGCCTGTGGTATGCCACCCGCAAGGAAAAGCGCGATCTGACGGTACGCGACGGTTTTCTGATGGTGGCGCTGGTATGGACGGTGCTGCCGATCTATGCCGGTCTGCCGCTGATCATCCATCTTGGCGCCAGTTTCACCGATGCCTATTTTGAAACCGTCTCCGGGCTGACGACCACCGGGTCGACCGTTTTCGAAGGGCTGGATCAATTTCCGGCGTCGATCAATCTTTGGCGCCATCAACTGGTCTGGCTCGGTGGCATGGGCTTGATCGTTCTCGCCGTGGCCATCCTGCCCTTACTCGGCATCGGTGGCCGGCAGATGTTCAAGGCCGAGACGCCGGGTCCGATGAAAGACTCGAAGATGACCCCGCGGATGGCCGAAACCGCCAAGGGGCTGTGGGGAATCTACATCCTGATCTCGGTCGCCTGCACGCTCGGTTACTATTGGGCCGGCATGGACTGGCTCGACGCGGTGATGCACATGTTTTCGACGATGGGTCTGGGCGGTTTCTCGAGCCATGACGCCAGCTTCGGTTTTTTCAATTCCCCGGCCATCGAAGCGGTGAGCATTTTCTTCATGTTGCTCGCCGGCATCAATTTCGCCACTCACTATATTGCCATTACTGGTCGGACGTTTCGTCCCTACCGCACCGACCCGGAAGCCGGCTATTATCTGCTGGTCTGCTTGGCCAGCGTCGTCGGCATCGCCATTTTCCTCGACGCGCACGAGGTGTATCCGGATTTTCTGACCGCGCTGCGCTATTCGGCGTTCAACGTGGTGTCGATCGCCACCACCACCGGCTACGCCAACACCGATTACGCACTGTGGCCGATGTTCGCGCCGCTGTGGATGCTGTTCCTGTCCAGCTTCGCCACCAGCGCCGGCTCCACCGGAGGCGGCATCAAGATGATCCGGGCGATCGTGCTCTACAAACAGGTTTACCGCGAACTGATCCGGGCGATGCACCCGAACGCCATTCAACCGGTGCGTGTCGGTCAGGAGGTCACCCAGCACAACATCCTGTTCGCCGTTCTGGCCTTCGGCTTCATGTACATGGTGTGCATCGTATCGTTGACCCTGTTCCTGTCGTTTTCCGGGCTGGATATCATCACCGCCTTCACCGCGGTCGTCGCCAGCATCAACAACACCGGCCCCGGCCTGGGACAAGTCGGACCGGCGACCAATTTCGGTTCGCTGACCGACTTCCAGACCTGGATCTGCACGATCGCGATGCTGCTCGGTCGCCTGGAAATCTTCACGCTGTTGGTGGTGCTGACTCCGGCGTTCTGGCGCAGGTAGTGCTGAAAGGCGGATAATCGCCTTTCCCAGCCTTTACCACCGTTGCCGGAGCTTTCCGTGACCCGACCATCGAACGACAGCTTTTTGCGTGCCCTTCTCCGGCAACCGACCGAGCACACCCCGATCTGGCTGATGCGCCAGGCGGGCCGTTACCTGCCCGAATACTGTGAAACCCGACGGCGTGCAGGCAGTTTCCTGCAATTGTGCAAAAGCCCGACACTGGCCTGTGAAGTGACGCTGCAGCCGCTGGCACGTTACGATCTTGACGCAGCGATCCTGTTTTCGGACATCCTGACCGTTCCCGACGCCATGGGGCTCGGCCTGTATTTCACCGAAGGCGAAGGGCCGCGTTTCGAGCGGCCGTTGCGCGAGGAATGGGCGATCCGCGGCCTGAGCGCGCCCGACCCCTGGGATCACCTGCGTTATGTCGTCGATGCCGTCAGTGAAATTCGCCGGGCACTCAACCAATCGGTGCCGTTGATCGGGTTTGCCGGCAGCCCCTACACCCTGGCCTGCTACATGATCGAAGGGGGTGCCAGCAGCGATTATCGGCATATCAAGGCGATGCTCTACAACCGCCCGGACCTGTTGCACCGCATCCTGGCGGTCACCGCCGACGCCGTCACCGCCTACCTGAATGCCCAGATCGAAGCCGGCGCGCAAGCGGTGATGATTTTCGATTCCTGGGGCGGATCGCTGTCGGCGGCCGCGTACCAGGAGTTCTCGCTGGCCTACACGCAACGCATCGTCGGCAATTTGCACACTGAAAGCGACGGCGAGCGCGTCCCATCGATCGTCTTCACCAAAGGCGGCGGACTCTGGCTGGAATCGATTGCCGACTGCGGTTGCGACGCCATCGGTGTCGACTGGACGATCGATATTGGCGAGGCCCGTCGCCGCGTCGGTGATCGCGTCGCCTTGCAGGGCAATCTCGACCCCGGCGTTCTGTTCGCCTCGCCGGAGCGAGTCGCCGCCGAGGCCTGCAAAGTGCTCGACAGCTACGGCGAAACGCCGACCGGCCATATATTCAACCTCGGTCACGGGATTTCCCAATTCACTCCGCCGGAAAGCGTCCAGGCGCTGGTCGACGCGGTGCATCGACACAGCCGGTGGCTGCGCAAAAAAACTCCGGAAACAAGCATTCGCTCTTGACTTGTGCACAGAAATTTCAACCGAATTCAGAAATCGAAGTGCGTAGCCAATCGGCCAGACCCCATTTTTTAGCTAGCTGATTTTTATCATTTTTTTTGTGCCTATTTTTCTGGCAATCCGCCCAAAGCCTTGTCGGACGGGCGTTTCGGGGACTTTCCAATCGCTTGATCCACAGAGTTATCCACAGATTCTGTGCATCAAGGTGAAAGTGTCTAAAACAGAATGCCTTAGTTGGAATTTTCAGAAATTGCTAGAACTTTCCTGGCGCCGATTCGGGCCTTGAGCGTGAGCGAATCGGCGCCGAAGAAACAAATCGGCCCGTCGATCATCCGCGTCGCGCTTGATCTGCCTTTACGCCGCCTCTTCGATTATTTGCCGCCGGCCGACGAACCGGTTTCAAATGCCGACCTCGGCTATCGAGTGCGCGTTCCGTTCGGCCGGCAGCGGAAAATTGGCATCATTGTCGGCCTGTCGTCGGCCAGCGACCGGCCGGCCGAGCAACTCAAAGCGGTCGAAGCGGTATTGCGCGAGGTGCCGCCCTTGCCAGCGGACTGGTTCCGACTCGCCGAGTTTTGCGCAAACTATTACCACGAGCCGCTGGGCCAAGTGATGCTCGCCACGCTGCCCGCGACGTTACGGGCGCCACTGCCACCGCCAGTCCGCTCGTTGCGGCAACGCGCGGCGTCCTTACCGACGGCGACGCAAGCATTGCCATCGCTGACCACCGATCAACGGGCGGCGCTGACCACCATCGACGACCATGGCCACGGTTTCCGGGCCTATCTGCTACACGGCGTGACCGGCAGCGGCAAAACCGAGGTGTATCTGCGGCTGATCGAACGCGCCCTGGCCGGGAACCGCCAGTCGCTGTTGCTGGTCCCGGAAATCAATCTCACCCCGCAACTCGAAGCGCGCGTCGCCGCCCGTTTCCCCGGCGCGCGACTGGTCAGTCTGCACAGCGAACTCGGCGACGCGGCGCGCAACCGTCATTGGCGCGCGGCGCACGGCGGCGAAGCGCGCATCGTGCTCGGAACCCGCCTGGCGGTGTTCACGCCGCTGCCCGAGTTGGGGCTGATCGTGGTCGACGAGGAACACGACCCGTCATTCAAGCAACAGGACGGCGTGCGCTATTCCGCGCGCGACCTAGCAGTGGTCAGAGCGCGCGAGCGCGACGTGCCGATCGTTCTCGGCTCGGCAACGCCGTCACTCGAAACCTGGGCCAACGCCACCGGATGGGTTGGGCGCGACCGTTACCACCTGTTGACCCTGGGCAAACGGGCGATCGAAGGCGCCGATCTGCCAACGGTGAAGCGCATCGATCTGCGGACCGACCCGGCGCTCGACGGGTTGTCGTCGGCACTGCTCGATGCCGTTGACGACCGCCTGAACCGCGGTGAGCAAAGTCTGTTGTTTCTCAACCGCCGCGGTTACGCGCCGGTGCTGGCCTGCGCGGCCTGCGGCTGGGTCAGCCACTGCCCCAGTTGCGCCGCCAATCTGGTACTCCACCTCGCCGACCGTTGCCTGCGCTGCCATCACTGCGGCCATCAGACGGCCGTGCCGCGCGCCTGCCCGACCTGCGGCAATCAGGATCTGGGCGCCTTCGGACGCGGCACCCAACGTCTTGAGGCCACCTTGGCCGAACGCTTCCCACGGGCGCGAATCCTGCGCGTCGATCGCGACGCCGCTGGCACCCGCCGGCAGTGGCAAGCGCTGGTGGCGAAGATCGACGGCGGCGAAGCCGACATCCTGGTCGGCACGCAGATGTTGGCCAAGGGTCACCACTTTCCGAAGCTGACCCTGGTCGGCGCCATCGCCCCCGACGCCGCGCTGTTCGCGGCCGACTGGCGCGCGCCCGAGCGGCTGTTCGCCCAGTTGATGCAGGTCGCCGGACGCGCCGGACGCGCGGAACGTCCCGGCGAAATGTTGCTGCAGACCCGTTTCCCGGACCATCCCCTCTATGTGTCGCTGGCCCGGCATGATTACGTCGGTTTCGCCGCCGAACAATTGGCCGAACGGCGTCGGACCGGCTTTCCGCCGTTCACCTTTCAAGCGATGCTGCGTGCCGAAGCCGACACCATGGCCGACGCGCTCGGCTTCCTCGGCGCAGCGCGGCGGGCTGCGTCAGCCGAGCCGCCTCCACAGGTGACCCTCTACGATCCGGTGCCGATGCGGCTGTCGCGGCGCGCCCGTCTGGAACGCGGCCAACTGTTGGTCGAGTCACCCTCGCGTCGCGCGCTGCAAAACTTTTTGGCCGGCTGGATGGTCTATCTCGAGACCTGCAAACCTCCCGCCCAGTTGCGCTGGCATCTAGAAATCGACCCGCTGGAGTGCTGACCCGGTTCAGACCGGCAGCCGTGCATCGCGGCTTGAAGTCATCAGATCGGCGAAAGCTATGCCGGATTTAACGGACTCGACCGCGGCTTTAGGCTATCTTGACCATTGAACCGTGCTTCTCGCTTGACGGAGCGCTTGTCCAAGATTGAACGTTTCCCGTTGCCAGCGTAGTTGTCACCGTCGATTTTTCAGGAATTCCATCCCGTGTCCGACAATTTCGTAGCCGCCATCGACCTCGGCTCCAATAGTTTCCATATGATCGTTGCCCGCATCGTCGACGGTCATGTCCAGGTGCTCGACCGTTTGCGCGACATGGTGCAACTGGCCGACGGACTCGATGCCCATCACCGGCTGTCCGAGGAATCGCAGCAACGGGCGCTAGAAACGCTGGCCCGTTTCGGCCAGCGTCTGCGTCACTTGCCGGCGGATCGACTGCGGATCGTCGGCACCAACACTTTGCGCCAGGCACGCAATGGGGCCGAATTCGTCGCTCGCGCCGAACAGGTCGTCGGTCACCAGGTTGAAATCGTCAGCGGTCAGGAAGAGGCGCGTCTGATCTACCTCGGCGTCGCGCACAGCGTCGCCGACGTGCTGGGACAGCGGCTGGTGATCGATATCGGCGGCGGCAGTACCGAATTGATCATCGGACAACAATTCGAGCCGCGACACCTGGCCAGCATGCGCATGGGCTGCGTCAGCGCCAGCCGGATGTTCTTCGCCGACGGCCGGGTCGACGAACACCGTTTGCGCGCTGCCGATTTGTGGGTCAAGTTGCGGCTCGAGCCGGTCCGCGAAGACTACCGTGCGCACGGCTGGCAGGTGGCGACTGGCGCCTCGGGGTCGATCAAGGCGATCCACGATGTGGTGATCGGCGAGGGCTGGAGTCGCGAAGGGATCACTCTCGACGCCCTGCATCGCCTGCGCGCCGCCTTGCTCAAGGAAGGCGACATGGCCAACATCGCCTGGCGCTGGCAACTTGAACCGGCACGGGCGCGCGTCTTTGTCGGCGGCTTCGCGATCCTGCTCGGTGTCTGCGAGAGTCTGGGCATCGACACGCTCGAAGTTTCCGACGGCGCGCTGCGCGAGGGCCTGATCTATGACCTGCTCGGCCGTCTGCAACACGAAGATGTCCGCGACCGGACGATTGCCGACGTTACCCGCCGTTTTGGTCTCGACCAGGCGCAAGCCGAACGCGTCAGCCACACCGCGCGCGAATTCCTGCGCCAGACAGCCGACGACTGGCGGTTGACCGGCGAGGAAACGGCGCATCTGCTTGAACGCGCTGCCCGGTTGCATGAAATCGGCCTGCTGTTGACCCATGATCGGTATCACAAACACGGGGCTTACGTACTGCAATACTCCGACCTGCCCGGTTACTCGCGCGATGACCAGAATCTGCTGTCAGTGTTGGTCCGCCGACACCGCAAGTCACTGTCGGCGAAGTCATTCGCGCATCTGCCGGCGGACTGGCCGGTCACGGCGTTGCGCCTGTGCATTCTGCTGCGCCTGGCGGTCGTGCTGCATCGCGCCCGCAGTACCACGCCGTTGCCGGTGCTGACGCTCAAGGTTCGTCGCCGTCGTCTCGACCTGCGCTTCGCCGACGGCTGGTTGGCACAACAGCCGCTGACCCGTGCCGATCTGGAAAATGAAGGACAGCAGTTGCGCAAGGCCGGTTTCACCCTGCGTCTCGCCAAGAATTGAGCCCGCCTGACCGCCCGGCGCCAGCGAACGCCGCCGCTGTCCAGCGGACCCGGCCCACCGCCAACCCACGCTGGCGATGGACGCGGCGCTGGCTGCTCCTGCCGTTGATCCTGGCGCTGCTGATGCTGGCGCTGATCGCCGCCGCCCTGCAACGGACACCGTTGGTGGCGCGCGGCGAAACCATCGCCCCGGAAGCGATCGCCGAAGCAAAGCGTCTGCTGCGGCATAACGACCCTCGTCGCCTGCAAAGCGGCGAGGTCCGTACCGCTGAAATCCCGGCGACGCTGATCGACGAAGGGATCAACTATCTCGCCAGCCGACGCCTGCACGGCCGCGGCGCCTTTGCCATGGCCGAGGATAACGCCGAAGTGCGGCTGACGCTTGGCGTGCCGCTCGGCATTGCCGTGGCCTACCTGAATTTTCGGGCGACCGTCCGGGAAGCCGCCGGCGAGCCGCGTATCGCCGCCGCGACGGTCGGCGACCTGAGGCTGCCGGCGGCGGCGGCCGAATGGCTGCTCGACGTGGCGCTCACCAGATTTGGCGTGGCCGAGCAATGGCAAAACGCCCGGCGGGCGATCCGGCAGATCGCTTTCGAACCGGCGAGCGGCCTGGTCGGCGTCACCTATGTCTGGGAGAGCGGTTTGTTCGACCAGGCGCGGACGCTGGCCTTCACGCCGGCGGAAATCGCCGAGATCAAAGCCGCCCATCTCGCACTGGCCGGTTTGCTCGACCATTACGCGCCGGGCGGCAGAATGCCCCTGGCGCGGGTTTTGCCGCCGTTTCTGAACGCCGTCGAGGCCACCCCGCGCGCGCGCCGCGCCGCGCTGCTGGTCCTGGCGAGTCAACTGGCGGAAAAGAATCTGGCCCTGTTGATCCCCGCCGCCCGGCACTGGCCGCGCGTCCGCTGGCTGAAATTGACTTTGCAGGGCCGCAATGACAGTGCCCAGCATTTCGTCGTCTCCGCGGCTTTGGCGGCCTGGGCCGGCGAACCCGCGGCGAACGCCATCGGTCTATACAAGGAGATCGACGACTCGCGCGGCGGCAGCGGCTTTTCGTTCGCCGACCTGGCCGCGGACCGCGCCGGCACCCGCTTCGGTGAACGGCTCATCGGCGACTCATCACGGGTGGATGCCGCTCTGGCCGGCGCCTTGACCGACGGCGACCTGTTGCCACCGCTGGCGGCGCTTCCCGAAGGATTCTCGTCGACCGAATTCAAAGCGCATTTCGGCGATCGCGACAGCCCGGCGTATCGTCGCCTGAGTGATGAAATCGAGCGTCGTCTGGACGAACTGCCGCTTTACCGTTAAGGGCGGCGGGGCTGTCGGCCGGCAATCAGAAACCACAGCAGGGCCATCGTTTGCAGGGCCAGCAATACCGCAAAAGCGAGCTGATGCGCGCGGGCGACCGGATGCCCGAGATCCTTCAACCCGTCGATCAGCAATCCCAAACCCCATTGCAGCCCGAAAGCGCCGATGAACACCATCAGGTTGAAGGCGGTATTGGCCCGTCCGGCCAGGGTCAGCGGAAAACCAGCCGCCGCCTGCGAATACGCCAGTGTTCCGAAGCTCGAAAACGTGCCGTACGCGATCCACAAGAGATAGCTGTGCGAGGAGTAGCCGCTGACGATCACGGCCATCGTCAGCAGCGACAGCGTCAACCCGCCGACGAGCAGGCGCACCGGCGTCACGCCACGTTGAGCCAAGCCGGTCGCCAGCAGACCGATCAGCACATAAGCCAGCAACATCGCACCGCTCATCCCGGCGATATGGTCGGCGGCCACCGCGCGCGGGAAGCCGTTGACCTGCATCAGCCAGGCCACCGACCACAGGCTTTGCACGGCCATGAAGCCGCCGATCAACATTACCCCCAACGGCACGAAGCGCCAGAAGTGCCGGCTGACGAACACCTGCCTGACGCCGCTCCATTGCGCCGCCAGCGGTTCCGGCTCGCTGGCCGCTCGACGTTCCGGAACGCTGACGAACAGCCAGACCGCAACCAGCAGCGTCAGGCCGGCCAGGGCGAAAAAGATCTCCCGCCAACCGGCAAAGGTCAGCGCATGCTCCAGCGGTCGGCTGGCGACCAGCGCCCCCAGCCCGCCAGCCGTCATGATCCAGCCGGTCAACGAGGCCTGACGGTTGGCAGGAAACCATAAGGAAAACGCCTTGAACGCCGCCATCAGACACGCCGAAACCCCCAGGCCGATCAAGCCCCGGCCAAGCGCCAGACCGGCAACGTCCTGACCAAGCGCGAAGACCGCGGCGCCGCTGGCGGCGATCAGCAGCAGGCCGGCTTCGACGCGACGGGCGCCAAAGCGGTCGAGCAGCATGCCGAGCGGCAATTGGGCGGCGGCGAAAGTCAGGAAATAGGCGCTGGTCAGCAAACCCAGGCTACCGGCACCCAACGCCAATTCGTTGCTCAGCACCGGACCGATCACCGCATTGGCCGTGCGGTAGAGATACGAAAGAAAATAAGCGCCGGCGAACGGCAGAAAAAGTCGGAGCCAGATCACCACAAAATAGTCTTTCGCCATCAATCAGGCGTCGGGCCGAGCGGCATGCGCTTGCAGCCAGTGTTGGCGTTCGCGCAATTTCCTGTGCCAGCCGGCCGTCAACCCGGGTGCCGACGCCAGCCGTTCGAGCGTTGCCTGCTCGGGACGGTGCGCCTGCCACCCCGCCCAGAAATCGGCCAGCGACACCGCCGACGGCGGACGGTCGGCCAGGACCAGTTCGTCGCCGCTGCGCACCCAGGCGGCGCTCAGTACCCTGAAGTACCAGCCGCACAGCCCGTGCTCGGCGATCGCTTTCGCCATGCCCGTCGTGTCGTAACGATGATCGATCTTCCAGCATGGGCTGCGTGGCTGGCTGACCTGCAAGCGGGCGTCGCCCAGCAAAAAGACATCGCCGATGCACACATTGCGCTCGTCAAAACCCTCCGCCGAAACATTTTCACCGATGCTGCCGACCACCAGACGATCGGCCAGCGCCGGAAACAGCGTCGCCAACCGGAGGTAATGGCCGACCGGGTACTGATGCAGCGCCTTGTCCGGACCGCCATGCACTCGCCGGTCGGCCTGACGGTCGCCGGCCAGCCCGTCCACGCCGAGAAACTGCCGTCCTTCAATCGGCTGCTTGTAGATGCCGGTCCATTGCCCATGCGCATCCCAGCGCGTCAGACCGCCGCTGAACAGGCTCACCGCCGACAACGCGTCGCCCTCATCCGCCACATCGGTTCATTCCTTCGTTCCCGAGTCCTCATTCCACAACCATGCGGCGCCCCGGACGCCCGACGAGTCGCCGTGCGCGCTCTGCCGTAAACGGGTATGCACCACATCCGAAAAAACCTCGTCAGCCCAGTAGCGCGGTACCGTCTGATACAGACGGGCAATGTTCGACAGCCCGCCGGCCAGGACGATCACCTGCGGATCGAGAATGTTGATCACCCCCGCCAGCGCCTTCGCCAACCGTCGCTCGTAACGCCGCAGCGACTGGTCGCAAGACGCATCGCCAGCGGCGGCACGCTCGGCGATCACCGTTGCCGGCAGCGTCTCGCCATTATGACGCCAATGATCGCCGCTCAGCCCTGGCCCCGACAACCAGCTTTCGACGCAACCGTGACGACCACAGTAGCAGCGCGCCGGCGGCAAAATTTCCTCGTCCCCCCGTGGCAGCGGATTGTGTCCCCACTCGCCGGCGATCCGGTTGATGCCGGTGAGCACCCGTTGCCGGACGACGATTCCGCCACCGACTCCGGTGCCGAGAATGACCCCGAAAACCACCTCCGCCCCCTGGCCAGCGCCGTCGACCGCTTCCGACAACGCCATGCAATTGGCGTCGTTGGCCAGTCGAATTGACCGTTGCAGCCGCTGCTCGAGATCGAGGCGTAAATTGCGGCCGTTCAGACACGTCGAGTTGGCATTTTTGATCCGCTGGCCGACCGTAGACTCGCTGCCCGGAATGCCGACCCCGACGCTGCCGCGCTGAGCAAGCTCGCTTTCCGCGGCCTCGACCATCTCGCCGATCACCGCCACCGTCGCCTGGTACTCCCCCTGCGGCGTCGGACGCCGCCGCCGGAGCAATTCATTTCCCTGACCATCCAGGGCAAGCAGTTCGATCTTGGTGCCGCCAAGGTCGATTCCAATACGTAACATACTTTTATTATTCAATAATATATTGAAAGAAAAATGATCGACTACGCAGGAAGCCACACAGTCTGCACTTGCTGGGATTTGGTCAGCAAACGCAGCCGTTGTCGACCAAGACAACAATATATCTTGGCGCCATACGGCTAAGTTATTTAGTTGAGCTTCGTTGTCGAGCCTGAGTAACAATTCGCTGTCGCGTTTGCGGCAGGCCACCGGCTTGCAACACGGACCGCGGCTCATCGCACAGCACCTCTCGCTCAAGCCGACCGCCTGAAAGCGGCGCTGCCGAGCAAATTCCCTTACTCGAAAACCTCGTCTCCCGACGCGTCTCCGCTCGGGCGATGGCTGCTGTGCGCCTATTCAACTTGAAGCAAGGAGCGCCAAATGGCTACCCCCTCTACCGCAACCCAAACCGCCGCTACCGCACAACCCCCGTTTATACGCGTGGCCCAGACCAACGACTTCGACTGCTGGCTGGCGGCGGTGGCGGCAATAGTTGCCCGCCCGCTGGCCGATGTTCGCCAAGTCGCCGTCGAGACGTTCAAGCTGCCGAAGAACGGCCCTTACCCCTTCATGGACGACAACCTGATCGCCAAGCTGCTGGCGCACTGGAGTCTGACCGGCTGGCTACGCATGCCTCCAAATGGCTTCCCACGCCATCCTCGGCACGTTGGCTAGCAGCACATACAATTCGCTATCGCAACGCATACGGCAATTTGCCGTTGATAGCCAATGTATAGCCCCGGGAGATAGGTATGCCTACGAAGCTAAGTCGGTGGGGAAACAGCGCGGGTTTACGCCTTCCTCGCCATGTTCTGGAATGTGCTGGCCTGCAAATCAGTGACGAGGTTTGTGTACGTGTCCTTGACTCCGGTGACGTATTGGTCACCCCTGTTAAGGCCAACAATGCGCCCGTCCGACAAGTCAAAGTGGTCGTCAGGGAAATGACTGAAGCGGAAATCCTCGCGGGTTGCTAGGCCGCTGCCGGTTTTCGGGTCGAGCAAGAAAGGAAAGAAATGAATCGACGCGAATTCCTTATTGAATTGAGTGCTGGTGTTGCTGGCCTTAGCCATCCAGCCGTCGCAGCGCTGGCCCCCCATGCAAGGTTATCGGTATCGGCGGTGCTGGCTGCAACCTTGCCGTTGCATTGCGGGAGAGCAACATACTGACTCAAGCAGGCGCTGCGCTGAGCTATGTTTGTCTCGATCTCGGCCTGTATGCGTTGGAGTTCGTTAGTATTGCCAACAATGCCCATCCTGCCCTGGCGCCGATGAAGAGGCTAATGCTTGCGCCGGTCCGTGCTGGCGGACGAGTGAATGCGGCACGGGCAGCCTGTTTGCTCCATCAGGCCATCTTGGCGGAAATGCTGAGCGGCGCCGACATAGTTGTTCTGCTTGCTGGTCTCAGCGGTGGCACAGGCAGCGGTCTGTCGCCGATCATGGCCCGGTTAGCGCGTGCTGCGGGGGTGGTGACGGTTGCCGCCGTGGTAACGCCCTTCGATTTTGAAGGCAATCGTAACCACAGTCCGATGCAGTAGTCGACCGCCTGCGGCGCGACACGGATTTGGTGATCGCGTACTCCAACGAAGAATGGATCAATCGCTACAGTGGCGACGCCTCGCTGCTCGACATCTGGGAGGCAGTAAATCAACAGATCGCCCGGACGTAAGAAACACGATTGCTCCCTGGACTTGTGCTGAAATAAGAATCTTAATAATCTCGTATTACGATCATTTTAAGCCGTATTTACTTATCAATAAGATGTAGATATGCTGCTCTTCAACTGCCGCAAGGCTATCCAGCATGACCACTCAGCAACTGTCGGAACTGACCCAATCGCAGCGTGACCGGCTCGCATTCATCGAGTTGCGGCTTCGCTTTGTCGGTGAGTTCCGGCGTCAAGACCTTGTTTCCCGCTTCGGCATCCAGACGGCAGCCGCGACACGGGATCTCGGTGCGTACAAGGATTTGGCCGCGCGCAACCTCAACTACGACGCCAAGAGCAAGGCGTATCGCTGCGGCGAGTGGTTCCGCCCAGTGTTCGACTTCTCGGCAGATCGTGTGCTGACCTGGTTGTCGCAAGGGTTCGGCGATGGCGAGCCGGTACGGTTGCGATCGCCGTTTCCCTGTGAGGGCATGGTCGTATCGAGCAAGATCGACCTCAATACCCTGTCGGTGGTTACGCGGGCCATCTACAGCAAGTCACCGGTCGAGATTTCCTACCGTGCGCTGACCAGCGGCCTGACCACCCGCGAAGTCGTGCCCTTCGCCTTGGCCGACAACGGGCAGGGTTGGCACGTTCGGGCATTTGATCGTCGCAGCGGCGAATTCCGCGATTTCGTGCTGGCTCGCATTGCCGACGCCAAGGTGCTGGCTGGCAAGATTGGCGAACACGAAACCTCGGCCCGCGACAATCAATGGAATCGCATCGTCGACCTCGAACTGGTTCCGCACCCCGCCAATGTGCAGCACCCCGACACCATCGAGGCCGAGTTCGGTATGGAGGACGGGCAACTCAAGGTGCTGGTTCGCGCAGCACTCGCCGGCTACCTGCTGCGCCGCTGGAACGTCGACTGCACCGAAAATCATAGCCTGCGCGGCTCCGAGTTCCACCTTTGGCTGCGCAATCGCCAAGCCCTCTACGGCGTGACTAATCTGCTGCTGGCACCGGGCTACGAACAATCGGAGAAAGCCTGACCATGCTCAAGCTTGAAGAGCTCAAGAAGAACGCGGCCATCTCCGGCATCGAGCCCGGCCAGGTCGTTCGCGTCGTCACTACGGAGCCCGTCGGCGATAACGCGCTGACCCTCTACTACAAGACCTCAGACGGCAAGCTGCACGAGCGCATGCTCTTCCGCAGCGACGAGGCCAAGCTGTCGCTTGCCGAGGCCGGTCGCCCGTGGGCCTTCGACGCTCCCGGTGAAGAATTCAAACTGGCCGCTGAAGCCTACCGCATCAATCTGGCGCACCTATGCGATCCGATGATGGCTGTACATACGTCCAACGTCGAACCGCTGCCGCATCAGATCACCGCCGTTTACGAATCCATGTTGCCTCGCCAGCCCCTGCGCTATGTGCTGGCGGACGACCCCGGCGCCGGCAAAACCATCATGGCCGGGTTGTTCATCCGCGAACTGCTGATGCGGGCCGACGCCAAGCGCGTCCTCATCGTCGCGCCGGGCAGCCTTGTCGAACAGTGGCGGGACGAAATGCTCGAGAAGTTCGGCCTGTCGTTTTCGCTGTTCTCCCGCGAGCAGGTCGAGCAATCGCGCAGCGGCAACCCGTTCGACGACATCGACCTGCTGGTTGCCCGTGTCGATCAACTGTCCCGCGCCGAAGACCTACAGGAGAAGCTGCGCCTCTCGCATTGGGACCTGATCGTCGTCGATGAAGCGCACAAGCTCTCGGCCAGCTACTTCGGTAACAAGGTCAACAAGACCAAGCGCTTCCAGTTGGGCGAACTGCTCGGCTCGATCACCCGCCACTTCCTGCTGATGACCGCGACGCCCCACAACGGCAAGGAAGAGGACTTCCAGCTGTTCATGTCGCTGCTGGATTCAGACCGTTTCTATGGCAAGTTCCGCGACGGCGCGCACAAGGTCGATGTCACCGACCTCATGCGTCGAATGGTCAAGGAAGACCTGCTGAAATTCGACGGCTCGCCGCTGTTCCCTGAGCGTCGGGCGAGGACGGCCAACTACAAGCTGTCGGACCCCGAAGCCGCCCTGTATGGCGCCGTCACCGACTACGTCAAAGAGGAAATGAACCGTGCCGACAAGCTCGACGGGCAACGCAAAGGCACGGTCGGTTTCGCGCTGACCGCTCTGCAACGTCGCTTGGCGTCGAGTCCCGAGGCGATCTACCAGTCGCTCAAGCGCCGCAGCAACAAGCTCAAGCGCCGGGTTGAAGAAGAAAAGCTGCGCCAGCGCGGGCAGTCGCTCGCCGAAACCGTGGGGCCGAACGGCTTCGGTAATGTCTCCGAAGACATTTGGGACTCCGCCGATTCGTTGTCCCCCGACGATTACGAGAACTTCGAGGAAGCCGTTGTCGATCAGGCCACGGCGGCGCAAACCATTCAGGAACTCGAAGCCGAAATCATCATCCTCGAAGGCTTGGAGGAACAGGCCCGGCAAGTCGTGCATTCGGGCCAGGACCGCAAGTGGGATGAACTCTCCAAGTTGCTCCAGAACACGCCCGAAATGCGCGATGCCGATGGCCGGCAGCGCAAGCTCATCATCTTCACCGAGCACCGGGACACGCTCAACTACCTCGCCGTCAAGATTCGCGACCTCTTGGGTAACATTGGCAGCGAAGAATCCGTCGTGATGATCCACGGTGGTGTTAAACGCGAGGAACGCCGCAAGGTTCAGGAGCTATTCCGCAACGATCCGAGCACGCGGGTGCTTCTAGCAACCGATGCCGCCGGCGAAGGTGTGAACCTTCAGAACGCCAACCTGATGGTCAATTACGACCTGCCGTGGAACCCGAACCGCCTTGAACAGCGCTTTGGCCGAATTCACCGGATCGGCCAGACCGAGGTTTGCCACCTATGGAACATGGTCGCCGCCGAAACCCGCGAGGGCGACGTGTTCCACCGCCTGTTCGAGAAACTGGAAGTCGAGCGCGAAGCCTTAGGTGGCCGCGTCTTTGACATCCTCGGCGAAGTCTTCGAGGACAAGAGCCTCAAGGATTTGCTCATCGAAGCGATCCGCTACGGCGAAGACCCCGAGATTCGCGCCCGCCTGCATCGCAAGGTCGAAGGCGCACTCGACACCCAGCACCTCGAAGCCATCATCAAGCGCAATGCCCTCTGCGAAGAGGTCATGGACGAAAAGCGCTTGTTCGCGATCAAGGAAGAAATGGAGAAGGCCGAGGCGCGCAAGCTGCAACCGTACTTCATTCGCTCCTTCTTCAACCAAGCCTTCCAGCAACTCGGTGGCGACCTCAAGTCACGTGAGAAAGGCCGTTACGAGATTACGCATGTCCCGGCCAACATCCGCGAACGCGACCGGCAAATCACCGGGCGCGACCGCCGCAACGCCGACCCGGTGCTACGGCGCTATGAGCGCGTCTGCTTCGAGAAGCAATACGTTCGCCTGACCGACCGGATCGGCACACCGATGGCGAGCCTCGTGCATCCCGGCCACCCGATCATGCAGTCTGTGACCGACCTCGTGCTGGAGCTGCATCGCAACAAGCTCAAGCAAGGCACCATCCTCGTCGACGCTGGCGACATGGGCCTGACGCCCAAGGTCATGTTCATCATCGACCATTCGGTCAAGGAAGGCGGCGATGTTGGGCATGTCGTATCCCGGCGCATGCAGTTCGTCGAAATCGACCCGCAGGGCGGCGCCATCAACGCCGGCTGGGCGCCGCACCTCGACCTTGAGCCCATCGGCAAAGCTGACCTGTCGTTGATCGAGGACGTACTCGCTGCCCCGTGGATTACACAGAACCTCGAACAGCAGGCGCTGGCCCATGCCTCGACGCATCTGGTGCCCGAGCATTTCGACGAGGTTCGTACCCGTCGCGAGAAGAGCGTCGACAAGACCCTGGCCGCCGTCCATGAGCGGCTAGTGAATGAGATTAACTTCTGGTCGGATCGCTATATCAAGCTGCAAGACGACATTGCCGCCGGCAAGGACGTTCGTCTGACGCTTGAGAACGTCCGCCGCACCATCGACGACCTGACCGCCCGGCGCGAGTCCCGCGAGAAAGAATTGCTCGCCATGCGCCATGTGGTGTCGGCAACCCCCGTTGTTGTCGGTGGAGCGCTGGTCATTCCTGCCGGATTGTTGGCGCAGCGCAAAGGCCAGCCCGGCTGGACGGCTGATGCCGATGCACGTGCGCGTGTCGAGGCCGTCGCCATGAAAGCAGTGATGGACACCGAGCGTGCCCTCGGCCATGAGGTCATCGACGTTTCCGCCGAGAAATGCGGCTGGGACGTGACCAGCCTGCCGAAAGCCATTGACGGCAAGCTACCGCCCTCACGCCATATAGAAGTGAAGGGGCGAGCCAAGGGGCAGAGCACTATCACCGTGACCCGCAACGAAATCCTTTACAGCCTCAATCAGCAGGACAAATTCATCCTCGCCATTGTGATTGTCGATGGCGATAGCCATGAAGGCCCGTACTACGTCACCAAACCCTTTACGCAAGAACCCGATTGGGCGGTCACCAGCATCAATCTCGACCTCGATCAACTGCTTGCGAAAGCAGAGCGCATATGACTTCCGAGGAGATTTTCGACAACTTGGTTCGGAACGCCTTGGATTTTCTGAATCGGGCGCTTGACGAGTTGGAAGGTCACCCGAAATACGCGTTGATCGACTTCGCTGCGGCGGTTGAACTTGTCTTTAAGTCTCGCTTGGTGCTTGTAGCTCCGATGTGGGTAGCAGACGAGCCCACCGAAGCGACTCCCGAGCGCTTCGCGCAAGGCAAGTTGCGCACAGTTGGTCTGGAGTTGGCAAAAAGGCGAATTGAGTCACTGACCACTGAAACAATTGAGCCGGATGCTTTCAAGGTCTTCCAAGCAATCTCTCGGCACAGGAATCGGGTCGTACATTTTTTCCACGGGGAACTGTCCTCGGCGAGTCAACGTCAGGCAGTTGCCGGAGAAATTTATGTCGGCTGGTATCACTTGTACCGACTGGTTACCGGGCCTTGGGGCAAACACTACGCTGCGTATTCAAAACCCATTTCCGAATTCGGTGCCAGATTGCAATCGTTGGCCCCGTTTCTACAAGCCGTGTTTGACCGCGTCGTAAAAGGTAATCCTGCTGCGGGCACTTATAGCGATTGTCCTGTTTGCAGCTTCAAATCACTGGATTCTGCGACGGGTGATCGGTACAAATCCGCAGCATGTCATGTCTGCGGATATGTCGAGCCATCCCATAAGGCAATACAGCATGGCGAGGAAGACTTTATTGCCAGCTGTGCTGAATGCGGAGGTTATCAAACCGTGCTGGCAACGGGATTTGGCTTCAAGTGCTCCAAGTGTGGGCAGAGTTTTTCCGATTGCATTACATGCGAATATTGTAGCGAACACTGGGTTGGCAATGCTGACCCTGACTACGGCGATTACCTGAGCGGCTGTGACTACTGCGATGGAGCAATATCGCGAGTGAAAGACGACTGAATATGAATATCAAAACTCCAAAAAAACTCATCGAGGTCGCGTTACCACTTGACGCGATCAATGTCGCATGCGCCTATGAAAAAATGCCAGGAATTGGCGCGCATCCACGCGGCATCCATTTGTGGTGGGCTCGTCGTCCATTGGCTGCTGCTCGGGCGGTTATCTTCGCGCAGATGGTCAATGATCCCGGCTACCAGCAGGGAGGCGGCTTCAAGTATGGGGTGAACAAGGAAAAGGCCGCTATCGAACGCGAGCGGCTGTTCAAGATCATCGAAGACTTGGTGCGGTGGGAAAACACCAACAACGAGGAAGTGCTGGCCCTCGCACGTGCTGAGATCGTGCGTAGTTGGCGCGAGACCTGCGAATTAAATAAGGGGCATCCGCAAGCTGCCGAATTGTTCAACCCGGACAAGCTGCCGGCCTTCCATGATCCCTTTGCCGGGGGCGGTGCGTTACCGCTGGAGGCGCAGCGCTTGGGGCTGGAAAGTTACGCCAGCGATCTCAACCCAGTGGCGGTAACGATCAACAAGGCAATGATCGAGATATCCCCTCGATTTGCCGGGCAAAAACCGGTTGGGCCAATTCCTGAAGGTGAAACACAGGCCAAGCTGCACGAAGACTGGTCTGGCGCGCGTGGGCTGGCAGAGGATGTTCGGCGCTATGGAGCATGGATGCGTGCAGAGGCCGAGAAGCGTATTGGGCATCTATATCCGAAGATTGAAGTCACGGCGGAAACAGTTGCCGAGCGCCCCGACCTCAAGCAGTTCCTTGGACAGAAGCTCACGGTTATCGCTTGGCTATGGGCGCGCACCGTCAAAAGTCCGAATCCGGCGTTTAGTCATGCCGAGGTGCCGTTAGCCGCATCCTTTGTCTTGTCCAATAAAGATGGCAAGGAGGCTTATGTCGAGCCGATAATTGAAAAGGATGGCTACCGATTCTCGGTAAAGATGGGTAAGCCGCCGGAAAGCGCGAAGGACGGCACCAAGTTATCTCGTGGTGCGAAGTTCCAATGCCTGTTGTCAGCAACTCCTATCGACCCAAAGTACATCAAGGCTGAAGGAATTGCTGGGCGAATGGGGCAACGTCTAATGGCAATTGTGGCCGAGGGGGCACGAGGGCGAGTCTATCTTTCGCCAACAGCAGAGCATCAGGCTGTTGCACATCAGGCGCAACCCAAATGGAAGCCGGAAACACCGCTGCCCGATGACCCGCGAAACTTCTGGACACTGAGCTACGGTTTGACCAAATTCGGCGATCTCTTTACCCCGCGCCAATTGGTAGCACTAACCACTCTTTCCGATCTTGTTTCAGAAGCAATTGAACTTTGCCGGCAAGACGCGATTGCCGCAGGGCAAATCGATGACGGGGAGTCCCTAGAAAATATCGGCGCTGGCGCGACGGCGTATGCGCAGGCTGTTGGGGTTTACTTGGCCTTCGCTCTTGATCGCTGCGCTGACTTTTCCAATAGTTGTACCCGATGGGTTCCAGGTAATCAGAAGGTAATGAACCTTTACGGCAAGCAAGCCATTGCAATGACGTGGGACTATCCAGAGGCGGCAATACTGCATAACACGGTAGGTGGATTCTTCCCTGCTGCCGAATTTGTTGCCGAATGCATCTTGAAACTACCGCAGAGGGCCAAGAGAGGTTTTGCTGCACAGCGCGATGCTAGCACTAGCGATGTTTCTTTGAGTAAGGTGGTATCTACCGATCCTCCCTATTACGACAACATCGGTTATGCAGACCTGTCTGACTTTTTCTATGTTTGGTTGCGCAAGAGCCTGAAACCAGTTTTTCCAAGCCTGTACGCGACATTGGCGGTGCCCAAGGCAGAAGAGTTGGTCGCAACCCCTTACAGACATGGAAGCAAGGAGGAAGCCGAAAAATTCTTTCTTGAAGGAATGACTCGTGCGATGCATCGACTGGCCGAGCAATCCCACCCAGCATTTCCTGTCACTATCTATTACGCATTCAAGCAAAGCGAAACCAAGGGGGAGGCTGGCACCTCAAGCACGGGATGGGAAACATTTCTGGAGGCAGTGCTCAAAGCCGGCTTCGCCCTTACCGGCACTTGGCCGATGAGAAGTGAACAGACCGAGCGTCTAATTGGAAAGAACACCAACGCTCTCGCTTCCAGCATAGTTCTTGTTTGCCGCCAACGAGCTGCTGATGCCCCCACCGTGAGTCGCCGCGAATTCTTGCGAGAACTCAACGCCATGCTGCCCGAGGCTTTGCTCGATATGACTCGGGGTGGGGTCAATTCGCCGGTGGCCCCGGTCGACTTGTCGCAAGCCATTATCGGCCCCGGCATGGCGATCTTCAGCCAGTACGCCGCCGTGCTGGAGGCGGACGGGAAACCCATGAGCGTGCGCACCGCATTGCAACTCATCAACCGCTTCTTTGCCGAGGACGACTTCGACCACGACACACAGTTCTGTCTTCACTGGTTTGAAACCCAAGGCTGGGCCGAAGGCAAATACGGCGAAGCTGACGTGCTGGCCCGCGCCAAGGGAACCAGCGTTGGCGGCTTGCAGGATGCGGGCGTGATCGACAGTGGTGCCGGCAAGTTGCGACTACTTCGTTGGGCTGAATTGCCTGCCGACTGGAGCCCGGAAACTGATACTCGCACGCCGGTTTGGGAAGCCTTGCACCAACTGATTCGCGCCCTCAACCAGCAGGGTGAATCGGCAGCCGGGGTCTTGCTGGCACGCATGCCGGCCCGAGCCGAACCGATGCGCGCATTGGCTTACCGTCTCTATACCCTGTGCGAACGCAAGGGCTGGGCGGAAGAAGCCCGCGCCTATAACGAGTTGGTTACGGCGTGGTCCAGCATCGAGCAGGCTGCTGGTGACGCCGGTATGGTTGGCTCGCAGGGCGCTTTGGACATCTGACATGGCCCGCATCGCGAAAACCGAAGCGGCCCTGCTATCTGAACTGCGCGGGCTGATCGAGCAGGCCCGGCAGCATGTCGCGCAAACGGCGAACAGCACCCTGACGATGCTGTACTGGCACGTGGGCCGGCGCATTCAAGCGCAGGTTTTGCACGACGGTCGTGCTGACTACGGTGCGCAGATTCTGGCGACGCTGTCGCAGGAATTGGTGCGCGACTACGGCAAGGGTTTCAATGCTTCGGCGCTGACGCGCATGGTCAAGTTTGCCGAGGTTTTCCCCGACGAGCCGATTCTTGCGACACTGTCGCAAGAATTGAGCTGGAGCCATTTCGTCGAACTCCTGCCGCTCAAGCAGCCGCTGGAACGGGAGTACTACGCCGAAATATCCCGTATCGAGCGCTGGAGCGTGCGTACCCTGCGCGAGCGTATCGGCAGCCAGCTTTACCTGCGCACGGCCATCGCGAAGAAACCCGAGGCGGTCGTTCAGGCCGAAGTCAGCCACCTGCGCGCCGGGGGACAGATCACGCCCGACATGGTGTTTCGCGACCCGTACATGCTGGATTTTCTCGGACTACCCGAGGGCTACAGCGAGCGCGACCTTGAGGCCGCCATCCTGCGCGACATGGAACGCTTCCTTCTTGAAATGGGGGCGGGCTTCACCTTCGTTGCCCGGCAAAAGCGCATCAGCGTGGGCGCTGACGACTTCTACCTCGATCTGCTGTTCTATCACCGGCACTTGCGCCGTCTGGTCGCCGTCGAACTGAAGCTTGAGCCGTTTGCACCGGCCCACAAGGGGCAAATGGAAATGTATCTGCGCTGGCTGGATCGTTACGACCGGGCACCCGGTGAGGAATCGCCCATTGGCCTGATTTTGTGCGCCGGTGCCGATGCCGAGCAGGTCGAGTTGATGGACCTGAACGCCGCCAATATTCGCGTCGCCGAGTATCTGGCACACATCCCCGACATGAAAGTAATGCAGGCGCAGTTGCACCGCGCCGTGGCCTTGGCCCGCGAGCGCGCTGCCAAGGGCCAGTTGCCGCACGCAATTGCCAATAACGCCAACGAGAATTCAGAAGCTGAGGGAGCCGCAGAATGAACCTGAAACCCTGGCGCGAGATCGCCGTTCCGCACGAGGATGTCCTCAAGGGCACGTTCCAGCAGGCCGAATTTGCCGCCGATCTGTCGCGGGTGCATGAGGGTACGGCGACGCCCGAATACCAGAATGCCGCCCTGTTCTTTCAGCGAACCTTCATCACCGAGGGTATGCGCCTGCTGCTCGATTCAGTGGTGAAGCGCCTCGCCGGCAAGGGCGGCGATCCGGTCATCCAGTTGCAAACGGCCTTCGGAGGCGGCAAGACACATACGATGCTGGCCGTCTATCACCTCGCCAAAGGTGAGGCGGCAGCTAGCGACTTGCCGGGTATTCCGGCGATTCTCGATGCGACAGGGGTTACCGAATTGCCGCGCGCCCATGTGGCCGTTTTGGATGGCAACAAGTCGGCTCCAAATCAGCCAACGGTGCGCGACGGCCATGCCTGCCGAACCCTATGGGGCGATCTGGCGTGGCAACTCGGCAAGGCCGAAGGCTATGCGCTGGTGGCCGATGCCGATGCGTCGGGCACGTCCCCCGGCAAGGCGGTACTGGAAACCCTGCTCAGCCGCTACGCGCCCTGCGTGATCCTGATCGACGAGCTGGTGGCCTACGTTCGCCAGTTTGAGGAAGGCAAGGCGCTGACCGGCGGCACCTTCGATTCCAACCTGAGTTTCACTCAGGCGCTGACCGAAGCCTTGAAGGCGGTGCCAACGGCGGTCTTGCTGGCCTCGTTGCCCGAATCGGACAAGGAAGCCGGCAGCCAGCGAGGCGTCAAGGCACTGGTCTCGCTGTCGCATTACTTTGGCCGCATTCAGGCATTGTGGAAGCCGGTGGCGACTGAAGAGGCGTTCGAGATTGTGCGCCGTCGCCTGTTCTCCAGCATCAACGACAAGCTAGCGGCGGAATCGGTCTGCCGCGCCTTCGCCGACTTCTACACGGCCAACGGCACCGACTTCCCGCATGAGACGCAGGAAAGCCGCTATTTCGAGCGCTTGATGCATGCCTATCCGATTCACCCCGAGGTGTTCGACCGGCTGTACGAGGATTGGTCCTCGCTGGATAACTTCCAGCGCACGCGGGGTGTCTTGAAGTTGATGGCGAAGGTGATTCACCGGCTCTGGAAGGACAATGACAAAGACCCACTCATCATGCCGGGCAGCTTCCCGCTGCAAGATGCCAATACCCGGAACGAGGTCATCTATTACCTGCCGCAAGGCTGGGACCCGGTGGTTGAGCGCGACGTGGATGGCGAGCGCGCCGAAACAACCGAGATCGAAAACCGCGATACCCGGCTCGGTGCCGTACAGGCATGTCGCCGCTCGGCGCGGGCGATCTTCTTGGGCAGTGCGCCAAGCACGGCCAACCAGATGGTGCGCGGCCTTGAACTTGAGCGCGTCGTCCTCGGCGTGGCGCAACCGGGCCAGCAAGTTGGCGTGTATCGCGACGCTCTGCGCCGCCTTGGCGACCGGTTGCACTACCTGAACAGTGGCAATAACCGGTTCTGGTTCGACACGCGACCCAACCTGCGCCGCGAAATGGAAGAGCGAAAACGGCGCTTCCAGGACAAGGAAGATGTATTCCCGGCGATTCGTGACCGCGTGCAACGGGGCTTCGCCTCCGGCGTGTTCGGCGGTACGCATGTCTTCACGGCCAGCAGCGACATTCCCGACGACTGGCAACTGCGCCTTGTGGTGCTGCCGCCGGATGCTGCCTTCAGCCGCAGCGGGCAGAGCCTCGCCATCGACCGCGCCAACGAGATTCTGAAAAACCGGGGCGACCAGCCGCGCTTCAAACAGAACCGTTTGATCTTCCTCGCCGCCGACTATGACTCGGTCAGCCGCCTGAAGGATCAGGTGCGCTCGACGCTGGCGTGGCAGTCCATCGTGAACGACATCAAGGAGATGAAGCTCAACCTTGACCAGTTCCAGGCAAAGCAGGCCAGCAAGAGTCTCGACGACGCCAACGAGGCGCTGCGCCGGATGATCCGCGAAACCTACAAATGGCTGCTCGCACCGATGCAGGAGGCGCGGCCCGGCAAGGGGCTGTCCGAGATTCAATGGGAGCATTTCCCGGTCAATCCCGGCGCGCAGAATCTTTCGCAGGAAATCGAGCGCGTCCTCAAGGAAAACGAACTGCTAATTACCGAGTGGGCGCCGATCCACTTGGCGACCCTGCTCAAGACGTGGTTCTGGAAAGACGGCGTGCGGGAGGCCAATGCCCTGAACGTGTGGCAGCAGAGTTGCCAGCAGCTCTACCTGCCGCGCCTGCGCGACGACACGGTTTTCCAATCGACCTTGGCTGCCGGCTCCGATAGCCGCGATTTCTTCGGCTTCGCCCAAGGCAAGGAAGATGACCGCTACCTCGGCTTCACCTACGGTAAGCGCACCTCGCCGTTTTTCGATTCGTCGCTGATTCTGATTGAGGCGCTGACAGCCGCAGGGTACGCCGAGGCTCTACGTGCCGCCGAAGAGGCCGCAAAGCCGAAACCAAGCGATGCGCCCGCGACGGCGACTACTGGCTCGCGTGTCGAGGATTCGGCGAAGTCGACCTATGCGACAGGTGGCGGCGCAGCGCAGGCAACGAAGAAACATTTCTTCGGCAGCATCGAACTGGATGCCATCCAAGCGAAAAAGCAGTTTGCCGATCTGGTCGATGAAGTCGTCCTGCAATTCACCTCGCGCCCCGGCGTGAAGGTCCGTATCGCCATCGAGATTCAGGCCGAAGCGGCGACCGGCTTTGATGACGGGTTGCAGCGTGCGGTGAAGGAGAACTGCAACGTGCTGCGGTTCAAGAATGCTGAGTTTGAGGAGGGAGAGTAATTCTACTTTGTCAGATTCGTTTTTCACTCTTGTATTATATGCTTTTGTCATGTTCAGCATGTCTTTTATCGTGATTGTTAAATATATTCATTGAGTTGTAAATGACAATGCCAACTCGAATACGTCTATAGCATATCTTCGCGAGTCGCTTCGGCTCTAGCGCACTTTGCGTCGCACTTCACGCCCAATCTCCAGTGCTTTCAAAGCCGGACCCGTTCGGTAGAAGACACCGCGCC
The DNA here is from genome assembly GCA_016789495.1 of Accumulibacter sp. GTDB lineage: Bacteria > Pseudomonadota > Gammaproteobacteria > Burkholderiales > Rhodocyclaceae > Accumulibacter. The sequence continues at coordinate 46,752 of JAEUOJ010000001.1, forward strand.
AGTATCTGCATGGGCTGTTCCAGAGTTCACGGCGTAACCTGGAGTGCATGGCGGAAGCCGTAGCCGACAGCCGCTATCAACCGCTGCATCATATGCTGAGCGAGTCCAATTGGGATCGGCGCGCGGTGCGTCGGCAACTGGTGGTCGATGCCAACGCTCACTTCGGCTACCCCAGCGCTCTGCTTCTGGACGAGAGCGCGTTCTGGAAGAAGGGGAACCGGTCCGCGGGCGTGGCGCGGCAGTGGAACGGTCGCTTGGGGAAGGTCGGTAACGGCCAGGTCGGCGTCTTCGCGGCGGTGACACGAGACGGCGTGGCGAGCGTGCTCGATGCCGACTTGTATCTGCCGGAAACGTGGGCCAAAGATACAAGCCGTTGCCAGGCGGTGGGAGTGCCTGAGGAGGCACAGACGTTCCGCACCACGGGCGAGATCGCCCTGGATATGATGATGCGTCTGAGACGGGAAGGCTTGCACTTCTCTTTCGTCGCCTTTGATGGCGGCTACGGGCACTTGCCTTGGCTGCTCGGGGAACTGGATGGCGAAGGAGAGATCTTCTTCGCTGAGGTGCATTCGGATCAGGCGATCTATCTCCAGGATCCTGCCCCCGCCGTGGTGGCTCGTCGTTCGTCGAAGGGTCGAGCGCCCCCCGTCGGCGGCAGACCTCGGCGGTGTCCATGACGTTGGCGGAGTGGGCAGCCACACAGTCGGCATCCGCCTGGGGGCGTTTGTCGATCCGTGACGGCGAGAAGGGCGAGGTGATGGCCGACTCTCTCAGCCAGCGGGTATGGGTCTGGGAGGGTGAGGCGCTGTCGGCAAGCCGCTGGCATCTCCTGGTACGACGGGAAATCGATGGGACGAAACTCATGTTCGGCCTGTCCAATGCCAAGCCCAGCGCGTCCTTGCGCCGCCTGGCGGAAATGCAGGGAGCGCGCCATTTCGTCGAGCACTCCTTCCAGGAGGCCAAGAGCGCTTGCGGCATGGCCGAGTATCAGGTCCGCCGCTGGCAGGCGTGCATCGACGGCGGCACCAAGCCATGGAATCCGCTTATCGCAAGCAAGCTGCTATGCTCTAAGCATCAAATTGAAATGCAATCTGAAAAAGTAGAACTAGACTTTCGGGAAAAATCTAGAACTTCGTAGGATCCTACAAATTCAAACGTCGATATTTCTCGCTGCCAAGGCATTCGATTCGATGAAATTGCGTCTTGGTTCGACGAGTTCTCCCATCAGCATCGTGAAAATTTCGTCCGCGCCGATAGCGTCCTCGATCTGGACTTTCAACAAACGGCGTACTTTCGGGTCCATGGTCGTTTCCCAGAGCTGTTCGGGGTTCATTTCGCCGAGACCCTTGTAGCGTTGTTTGCTGACGCTGCGTTCGACTTCGGTGAGCAGCCATTGCATTGTTTCGGCAAAGCTGGCCACAGGGTGAGTCTTCTCGCCCCGGCTGACAACTCCTCCGGGTCCGAACAGACCAGCAAGCATTTCGGCCGTCCGCCGTAACTGAGCGTAGTCACCACTGACCAGCAAATCTTCGTCGATGACACCGACCTTGAGATTGCCATGGAGGATTTTTTCCAACCGCAACTGCCAGCGTTCCTGTGCCGAGTCGTAGCGGGCGAGGATCGTAATGCCCAGTTTTTCGCCAACCGCCTGGCTCAGTTGCTGGGCGCTGGCCGTGGCTGTCGTCTCGTCGCTCAGGTTGATCGCCAGGTTGGCATCGATCAGGGCGTGCAGCACTTCGGGGTTGATCAGATGCGCCAGACGATTAATCACCGATTCGGCGAGCAGGTATTCGCGAGCCAGTGCTTCCAGGGCACTACCGGTTATTTCCGGCGTGCCGGTTCTTGGAGTCAGGATCGCGCCTTCGAGTGCCAAAGTGAGCATGAATTGCTTCAGTGCCGGATCATCCTTGATGTAGCGCTCGGTTTTGCCGTGTTTCACTTTGTAGAGTGGGGGTTGGGCAATGTAGATGTGGCCATCTTCGATCAGTTCGCGCATTTGCCGATAGAAGAAAGTCAGCAACAGTGTGCGGATGTGCGCGCCATCCACATCGGCGTCGGTCATGATGATCAGCCGGTGGTAGCGCAATTTCTCCGGCTTGTATTCATCCTTACCGATGCCGGTGCCTAGCGCCGTGATCAGAGTGGCGATTTCCTGAGAGGATATCAATTTGTCGAAACGCGCCTTTTCGACGTTGAGAATTTTTCCTTTCAGCGGCAGGATCGCCTGGAATTTGCGATCGCGCCCCTGTTTGGCCGATCCGCCGGCGGAATCCCCCTCGACCAGATAGAGTTCGCACAGCGCCGGATCTTTTTCCTGGCAATCGGCCAGCTTGCCGGGCAAGCCGACACCGTCGAGCAGACCTTTGCGACGCGTCATTTCACGCGCCTTGCGCGCCGCATCCCGCGCCCGGGCGGCCTCGATGATCTTGCCGGTGATCACTTTGGCATCAATGGGTCTTTCCTGCAGGAATTCGCTGAGCTTGGCGGCAACGACTTCCTCAACCGCGGGGCGTGCTTCCGAGGAGACCAGTTTCATTTTGGTCTGCGAAGCGAACTTGGGATCGGGCATTTTGACCGACAGCACGCACGCCAAACCTTCGCGCATGTCGTCACCAGTAATGTCGACCTTGGCTTTCTTGGCGATTTCGTTTTCTTCGATGTAGCGGTTGATTACCCGGGTCATCGCCGCGCGCAGGCCGGTCATGTGCGTGCCGCCATCGGCTTGTGGAATGTTGTTGGTGAAACACAGCACCTGTTCAACGTAGCTGTCGTTCCATTGCATGGCGACTTCGACGCTGATCAGGCCGTTGACGCTCTGAGAATCGCCACTGGCGTGGAAAATGTTTTGGTGCAGTACGCTTTTGCTGCGATTGATGTATTCGACGAAACCTTTGACGCCGCCGAGAAAGGCGAAATTTTCTTCTTTGCCGGTGCGCTGGTCATTGAGGCGGATTTTGACGCCGTTATTGAGGAATGACAGTTCACGCAGCCGCTTGGCGATGATTTCGTAGTGGAATTCGATTTGTCCAAAGATATCCTCGTCGGCCATGAAATGCAGTTCGGTACCGCGTTTTTCGGTATGACCGCTGACACGCAATGGCGACACTTCGACGCCTCGTTGGATTTCGATCACTCGATCGACCACTTTGCCCCGGTTGAATTCGATCAGATGCTTCTTGCCTTCACGGCGGATGATCAGCCGTAACCATCGGGAGAGGGCATTGACGCAGGAAACGCCGACGCCGTGCAAACCACCGGACACTTTGTAGGAATTCTGGTTGAATTTACCGCCGGCGTGCAGCACACACATGACGATTTCGGCCGCCGAGCGTTTTGGCTCGTGCTTGTCATCGAATTTGATGCCGGTCGGAATGCCTCGGCCGTTATCGGCAACCGAGATCGAATTGTCGGCATGGATGGTGATCACGATATCGTCACAATGACCTGCCAGGGCTTCATCGATCGCGTTGTCGACCACTTCGAAGACCATGTGGTGCAGACCGGTACCGTCAGAGGTATCGCCGATGTACATGCCTGGCCGCTTGCGGACGGCTTCCAGACCCTCGAGTTGTTGGATACTGCTTTCGTCGTAAGCAAACTCTTCGCGCTCTTCACTCATTCTCTGAATCCAGTTTCTTCACGTGAACTACAAATTCTTATCAATCGTTGTTTTAAAACCGGAAATCGTCAAATCCGCATTGGCATCACCACATATTTGAAGCGCTCGTTACCGGGGATGGTCAACAGGGCGCTCGAACTGGCATCGTTGAAACCCCATTCGATGGTTTCATCGCTGACATTGTTGAGCACGTCCAGCAAATACGAGACGTTGAATCCGACATCGATCGTTTCGCCGTCGTAGGTGGCTTCGATTTCTTCTTGAGCTTCCTCCTGTTCGGCGTTGGCCGCGGTAATTTTCAAACCACCTTCGCCGAGGATCAGCCGGACGCCCCGGAATTTCTCGTTGGTCAGGATCGCCGCCCGTACCATCGATTGCAAAAGACTGACCCGATTGAACGAAACCACGTGGCGCAAGCTGTCCGGTATCACCCGCTGATAGTCAGGAAAGCGACCGTCGATCAGTTTCGAGACCATGATGATCTGGCCGAAACGGAAGCGCACTTGATTCGACAGCAATTCGATGACCAGTGGGTCGTCGCTGTCAGTCAATAGACGGTTGAGTTCAATGACCGTTTTGCGTGGGACGATCAGTTCCTGACGCCCGGCGTTTTCAGTCGAGGGCTCGGTTATCTCGGTACTGGCATAGGCCAGACGATGGCCATCGGTGGCCACGGCACGAAGTTCAGTGCCGTCGATGATCAGTAATAACCCATTGAGGTAATAACGGACATCTTGCGCGGCCATCGCGTACAGAGTCTGTGTGAGTAGGCGGCGGAATTTATTTTGCGCAAGGGACAAGGAGGTGATTTGACCCTCGGAAACCGTCATGCTCGGAAAATCGGCCGCCGGCAGCGTCTGCAGGTTGAATCGGCTCTTGCCTGATTTGATTTGCAAACGTTTGTCTTCGAGCACCAGACTGACTTCGGCGCCGTCGGGCAGAGAACGCAGAATGTCCTGAAGCTTACGGGCACCAACGGTGACCGCGCCGCTACCGTCGCCATCGGCAACCGTCGCCGTCGTGATCTGGATTTCGATATCGGTTGCCATCAGGGTCAGCACTTCATTCGTTTTTTCCAGTAACACATTCGACAGAATGGGTAAGGCATGACGCCGCTCAACAATCCCGGAGACCGTCTGTAGCGGGGCCAGCAACGCGTCTCGTCGTGTTTTGATAAGAACCATATATATAATTCCTATAAAGACTATATTAGAGTCAAGTCTGTTGATGAACTAAAATTTTGATTATTAATCAATATATTAATTGCTTTTTAAGATCCTGTAAAAGCAGCGTATGGATCTGTGGACGAAATCGGATAACTTGTCCACAAGACGTAATTCACGAGATTATCAACAAAGCATGCGCTGGTTTATTCAGGATTTATCCACAGAAAACACTCAATTCTTCAATACCTGCAACAAAACATGTACATCATGATTTAATTCGTTGTCCTTGGCGCGTAGATCGTCCACTGTCCTGACCGCGTGAAGTACCGTGGTATGGTCCCGACCCCCAAAAGCATCGCCGATGGCCGGATAACTCAGTGAAGTCAAATTCTTGGCCAACCACATTGCCACTTGTCGTGGGCGGACGATGACTCGTGTCCTTTTCTTGGAAAACAGGTCGGCAACCTTGATCTTGTAGTATTCGGCAACGGTTTTCTGAATGGATTCAGCGTTGATTTGTCGATTGACCGAGCCGATCACGTCCTTCAGCGCTTCTTTTGCCATCTCCAGCGAGATTTGCAGACCATGGAAGGCCGAGTAGGCCAGTACCTTTTTCAACGCCCCCTCGAGTTCTCGAACGTTCGAGCGCAAGTGTTTGGCAATGTAAAAAGCCACTTCATCATCAAGCACGACACCTTCCATTTCCGCCTTCTTTTTGAGGATGGCAACGCGCATTTCAGTTTCAGGTGGCTCGATTTGCACGGTCAGGCCCCAGTCGAATCGCGTGATCAGGCGATCCTCGAGTCCGGAAATATTTTTTGGATAAGTATCGCAACTGATCACAATCTGTTTTTTTGATTCACTTAACGCATTGAAAACGTAAAAAAATTCTTCCTGGGTACGGTTTTTTCCGTTGAAAAACTGTACATCGTCGAGCAGGAGCACATCCAGGGAACGGTAATAACGTTTGAAGGTATCGAAAGACTTCTGCTGATAAGCGCGAACGACGTCCGAGTAATAATCCTCGGCATGGACGTAACGCAACACCTTGTTGGGAAAGCTTTCCAGAATCTGGTTTCCGATGGCGTGGATCAGATGGGTTTTACCAAGACCGGCGCCGCCATAGATGAACAATGGGTTGTAGGTCGTTTCCCCTGGACTGATCGTCACCTGTCGGGAAGCGGCGCGTGCCAGATCATTGGCTTTGCCGACCACCAGGTTGTCGAAAGTGAAGGTTGGAATCAGGCGGGTCTTTTCGTAATCGGCTTTGTCACGCGTGTTTTCCTGGATCAGTCTGGCGGAGCCGCTGCCGCTGACAGGGGCTCGCTTTGCCGTGACCGGGCTGGGAGGCTTGTTAGCGGGTGTCTCCCGGGGTGGGATGCCGCGATCACTCAAAGCGAGGATGATCTGCACCGGCCTGGTGAAATACTCGCTACTCAGCTCCTCGATGCGTGATAGATAACGTTCCTTGACCCATTTAAGAATAAAACCGTTCGGCGCGAGAATTCGCAAGCCGTTGGCAGCGTCCTCCTCACCGTCGACACGCAAGGGTCGAATCCAGGTATTGAACTGCTGTGGCGGGAGTTCCTGTTCGAATTGGTTCAGGCAAGAAGACCAAAAGCTACTCATAGATGTCCATCAATGACATTCTTCGGTGAGAGACGGGGTATTTGAACCGTTTTCTGTAGTGAATCCGCCTGAACGGACTGTTCCGACGCAGGCAAACAACTATAGGGATCAGCCGAGCAGCATCAATCGGACGACTGAGACGAAAATGCTTGCACCATCCCGAAAGACGCATTCAAACCGGTGATTCTAACCTCTTGAGAGAAAGTTATCCACAGCTTGATTGGCTAATCCGCTTACAGCAGTGAACGATCCCTTGTCGGAACTAGTTTTTGTAAATTTTTGATTCAATTTTGAAATATGGATGGTTGTATGAACGCTGGCGTACAAGACGGTTTGGATTTTTCGGTTGATCAGCCGGCTTATTGGCTCACCTTCGTTCGGCGCACCTCGAAGACCGACGAACTGCGGAGTATTTCGTTTCGGGTAGCGGTCACCCAGTACGGCGGCGCCACGACCGGGAAAATTCCAGATCATGGCTGGGCAAAAGCCATGAAGGGAAACAGGTCAGTGAGCGGATATCAAGGCCAAGCGCTCCGCTCATAGAGGCGGGCGGGACGCCTGTACGCGGGTGAGGTGAAAAACTTGCTGCGCCGCCGGTTGTGTCAACTGAAATAGCGCATCGACCTGTTCTGTCGTAGCTCGACATTCGCCGCTTCGTTGATCCGTTGCCGAACGAAATCGATATGCGTTTGTGCGGCTTGCCAAGCGGCGCCGGATTGCCGGGCGTTGATCGCGTCGACAATGGCGCGATGCTGGGCTGTCAGTTGTTGGCGAGTTTCGGCAGAGACACCGATTTCCTTGAGTGTTCGACGCACATGGTCATGCAGCAAGCGCATCACGCTTGACACCAAGTGCGCGTAAAGCGCGTTATGCGCCGCTTCGGCAATCGTCAGATGAAAGGCGACATCCGCCGCCACCTGGGCGCTCCGGTCAACGCTTTGATACGCGGCATCCAGTCGCTGGAAGGCTTGTTCCAGACGTTGCAGATCGTCGTCGGTCGCACGTTGCGCGGCCAGGGAAGCCGCCGACGCTTCCAGCAAATAGCGAAATTCGAGTACATCGTCCTGCAAAAAGGGATGTTGTTCGATCAACCGCTGCCATGGATCGCTGAACGTTGCTTCAAGGCGATTGGTGACGAAAGTACCGCCGCCATGGCGGCTGACCAGCAGATCGCGAGAAACCAGCTTTTTGATCGCTTCGCGCAAGGATGGACGGGAAACACCCAGTTCGAGCGCCAGTTCACGCTCGGCAGGCAAGCGGTCACCCGGTTTGAGCGACCCCTCGAGGATACGCAGTTCGAGCTGGTGGGCGATGGCGTCAGGAATGCGCGGCAGGTTAAGTTTGGTGTAGGCCATGCGAAAGTTTATGGGCTGAGCAGATCGCCAAAAAGAGAAGCGAATGCCGTGCTTTACAGATGTCGGGTTGCATCGCTCAGTACCTCGACCGTATCCCGAAGTTGCTCGAAGGTGTGCTCGCAAGAAATGAAAAAACGCAGGCGCGCCGATTTTTCGGGTACTGCCGGATAGAGAATCGGTTGAACGTTAATTCCTCTTGCGAAAAGCGCTGCCGCCAGCCGCGCCGCGCTGATTGAACTGCCGGTAATCGCCGGCACCACCGCAAATCCGGCGCTGGTACCGGTATCGATGCCGGCCGCGTGAGCCTGCGCCAGGAAATAACGCCCTCTTTCCTGTAATGCGGTGACGCGTTCGGGTTCGCGTTGCAGACAACGCAATGCCGCCAGCGAGGCGGCGGCAACCGGTGGCGACATGCCGACACTGTACAGAAAACCGGGGGCCAGAAATTTGAGGTGCTCGACCAGGGCCCGCTCGCCGGCGATGTACCCGCCACAGCCGGCGAGCGACTTGCTCAGAGTGCCCATCCAGATGTCGACTTCACGGCTGGCTACCCCGAAATGTTCGCGCAAGCCCAGGCCATGTGCGCCCATCACCCCGAAGGAATGCGCTTCGTCGATCATCAGGAAGGCGCGATAGCGCTGCTTGATCTCGATGAAGCGCGGCAAGTCCGGAAAGTCGCCATCCATGCTGTAAATGCCTTCCAGCGTGATCAGCACACGCTGGAAGTGATGGCGCTGCTGCGCCAGGATGCCGTCCAGAGCCTGCCAGTCGTTGTGTGCGAAAGGCAAGCGACGGGCACCCGAAAGGGCGATGCCTTGCAGGACGCTGTTGTGGATCAGTTCGTCGTGCAGAATCAGGTCTTGCGGTCCGAAAAGATGACCGATGGTCGTGACGTTGGCGGCGTGACCGCTGACGAAGATCACCGCATCGTCCACACCGTAGGTGGTCGCGATGGCCTCTTCGAGCTGACGATGTACCGGCCGCTCCCCGGATACCAGGCGGCTGGCCGATACCGAGGTGCCGTAGCGATCGATCGCCTCCTTGGCCGCCGCGGCCACTTCCGGATGACCTGACAGGGCCAGATAATTGTAGCTGGCGAAATTGACATAATCGCGGCCATCGATACGCGTCATCGCCCCGGCTATGCCTTCATGCAGCTTGAAAAAAGGACTGTCTATGCCGAGACGGCTGGCTCCTTCACGGATGATGCGGATCTGTTGGTAGCCGGGATGGAGATCGAAGCGATAATGCGGCTCGGGTATCGGTTCGGCTTCATCCGTCGAGCGAATCGGCGGCGCGGCAGGATCTGCCCGTTCAGCGTGCCGTAGCCGACGCTCCAAGGCCTGTTGAATCAATTTGTCCTTGATCTGGGCGGTCAGTCCAGGCAAACCCTTGCGCGACATCTCAGTCGTTCCTTGAACCGGAGCCACCAGCAGGCAGTATGTCGGCCAAATCGGCGAGCATTTCGGACGAGACTTCGACGCCATGTTGCTCGGCCACTTTTTTGGCCTGTTCGGTGATCGCCTCGGCTTTGCCGGACGATTCGCTTTCTTCGTGTCCCCGCAGTTGATGGATCAACCGATCCGCCAGTTTGGCGATCGTCGGCGCCTGACTCAGGGCCATCACCGGTAGCCGGATGCCGAATCGGGCTTCAAGCGCCACCGCTAGTTCGACCCCCATCAGCGAATCGAGCCCTTGATCGTACAGCGAGCGTTGCGCGTCGATCTTGTCAGCCGACAGACGGAGAATTTCGCCGATTTCGTTTTTCAGAATCTGGACGAACACTGCATGCAATTCTTCGTCGGGCAACTCGTTGATCAGCCGTTCGATATCGTCGGCGTGATCTTCTTCGGCATCGCTGTCGTCGGCCTGTCCGGCAAGATCGCTGAACTTGGGGGTCGCCGCCGTCGGTAGGAAACGTCCGAGTGCCTTCCAGTCGAGTTCCATGATCGCCAAATCGGAACGATCGCCGAGCAACACCGCTTCCAGGGCATCCAGCGCCACGGCCGATTTGATCGCCGCGCCACCCATTCGACTTTGCAAGGCGTCCTTGATCTTTTCATTGCGCGCCAGGAACCCGACATCGTCGATTGGCCCCCAGCCGATGACAGTGGCCGGCAGGCCACTGGCTCGGCGACAGCCGGCAAGCGCGTCCAGAGCGGCGTTGGCGGCCACGTAGCTGGCTTGTCCGGGGTTGCCGAAAGCGGCTGTCGCCGACGAGAAAAGTATGAACAGCTCGAGAGGTAGATGGCGGGTCAATTCGTCGAGGTGATACGCGCCGAGCATCTTCGGTGCCAGCACACGACCAATCCGGTTGGCGTCCAGGTTGCGGATCAGCGCGTCGTCAATCACCGCCGCTGCATGAACGACACCTTTCAGTGGCGGCATGCTTGCCGCCACCCGATCCAGCAATTGTGACAGTTCCCGACGGTTGCTGACATCGCAAGCGGCGGCAAGCACCGTCACGCCCTGGGCAGCGAATCGCGACAGCGCCTGTTGCGCTTCGTCGGTTGTCGGTCCGCGGCGGCTGAGCAACACCAGCTGACGGGCGCCTTTGCTGACCAGCCATTCGGCGGTTCGCAGGCCGAAACCGCTCAATCCACCAGAGATCAGATAGCTGGCATCGCCCGACAGTTGCAAGCGTCGACGGGCCGCCGAGGGGGTCTGAAAATCAGCACCATCGATTCCATGTGGGTAAGTGATGACGATCTTGCCGATCTGTCGGGCTTGCTGCATGTAACGAAAGGCATCGACCACATCCTCGGCTTCGAAAGTGTGATACGGCAACGGATGCAGCACGCCTTCATTGAACAGGGCCATGATTTCGCCGAACAAGCGGCGTGTCAGTGCCGGCTGCTTGAGCATCAACTGGTCGGCGTCGATACCGAAATAGCTCAAATTGTTGCGGAATGGCCGCAAGCCGAGTCGGGTATTTTCATAGAAGTCGCGCTTGCCGAGTTCGAGAAAGCGGCCAAATGGACGCAATACCTGGAAATTGCGATTGATCGCCTCGCCGGCGAGCGAATTGAGCACCACATCGACCCCTTCGCCGGCCGTGCGTTCGAGAATCTGCTCGGCAAAGACCAGCGATCGCGAGTCGTAAATATGATCAACGCCGAGCAGGCGCAGAAAGTCGCGCTTTTCGTTGGACCCGGCGGTGGCGTGAATTTCCGCTCCCAACCATTTCGCCACCTGCACGGCAGCGATGCCGACGCCACCGGCCGCGCCGTGGATCAGCACCCGCTCATCGGGCTGCAATCTGGCCAGGTGATGCAGCGCGTAATAGACGGTGAGGAAGGTGCTCGGTATCGTCGCCGCGGCTTCGAACGACATCTCGGGCGGAATGGGGGCGATGGCGTTCGACTGCGTGACGACCCGATTGCCAAAACTGGACGGGCCGAAGCCCACCACTTCGTCTCCCGGACTGAAGTTGCTTGCCGAGTCGCCGACGCGGCTGACGACACCGGCAAATTCAAAGCCCAGCGTCGGTCCGGCGAAACCGTTTTCGATCGCTTCATCGGAGAGCAGGCCCAGGGCGAACATCACATCGCGGAAATTCAAACCTGTCGCCCGGACTTCGACCTCGATTTCCCCGGCGGACAGTTCCTTTGCCGGACGCGCTTCCCAGCGCAAATTGCGCAACTGTCCCGGAAACTGGAAGCCGAGTGTCACCGTTGGCGATTTGATGGCCAGCTGTTGTGCCGTACTCGGAGGCGGCTCGCTGCGTAGACGCAAGGCGTAGCGTTCGCCCGCCGCAGTCAGTACGACCTCCTGTTCGTCGTCCGGCTGTTCGAATTCGCAGTCGAGAAGGAAAGCGGCGCGTTCCACGGCCATCGGTGTTTCGAGATCGATCAGCCGGACCGTACATGGCTCCGCTTCATTGAGCAGTGTGCGGCCAAACCCCCACAGAGCGCTGTCCGCGGCGCGGCCAGCCAGCGAAGGAACTCGTCCGGGCAACAGCCGAGTCGTCGCGTTGGCCGTGATCACCCAGCAAGTCGTCTGCTGATCAGCCAAGGTACAAGCCTGCAGGATATTCGCCGCCGTTGCGCAACGCGCCACCTGTCTGGCAACCGCCTGATCGGCGCTCTCGTTGCCGGCATCCTCCAGCAGACCGAAGAGATGCACCAAGCCGTCGAGCTCGCCGTATTGGGCCGTCGTTTCGTGCAGCAATTCGACCAGTGGGCCGGTTTCGGTCGCCGGCGATTGAATGACCATGTCGCCGCGCGCGCACAACGTTTCCGCCAATTGATCCGATAACTGGGATGAATAAGGGTCTTTGTCGGCCAGCAGGATCCAGCTGCGCGGTGTGGTGAGTGCTGTCGCCGCCGCCTGCCGAGCCAGCGCCTCATGCTCGCGGTGAGCGACCAGCAGATAGGGCCCGGACAGCGTTTCCGGCGAGAATTCGTAGGGTTCGGGGCAGTGCAGCCCGAGCCCCTGCAGCTGCTGTCGCCAAAAGACACTCGAGCGTTGATTCGACAGCCAGTGACCCTGTTCGTCGAGCGTCCATGCGCTGCGCCGCGCACCGAAAACGAAATCGATCCAACGTGATGGATGCTGAGCGATGACTATCAGCGATGCGCCCGGTGTCAACCGCTGACTCAGGTGGTCCAGGGCGAGCAGCGCCTGGTCGACGGTGTCGAAATCAAGCGTGACGATCGCCAGATCATAACCTGGGCCACCGGCCGATCCGACGTCGCCGCCAGTCCGCGAACCTTCGAGCAAGCTGCCCTGGATGGCCGGAAAAGCCTCTTTGAGACGGGCGAACTCATCATCGAGCGTCGACGATGACGAGGTGACATAGCGGTAGTCGCCGCGATCGAAATCGATAGCGACGCAGACGTCCCTGGCGAACCAGGGTGCACCCTGACTGATCTCGACGACTGTCATCCGTCGGCCATCCGGCAGGCCGGCAAAGCCCTGGGCAACCAACTGTCGCAATGCCCGACCAAGTTTTTGTTTTCCCCGGCTGCCAACCACCTGACGCAAGAGAGACGATGGCGAGGTTTCCTGTGGGCAAAGTTCCGCCAGCGAGGACACACCGGTCAGCAAGTCGTGCAGATGCATGCCGATGCGACCCACCGAATGGATGATCTGAAAGTAATCCGGATCATCGGTGACCAGTGCGTTCCAGATGTCCTGCGCCGACGATTGACTGCGTGGGTCCGGTAACAGTCGCCAACCGCCTGCATCGCTAGCGACGATCGATTCATCGTCGGTCGCATGGGCGAGCAGACGGGTCAAAAGAGGAGCGGTTTCCGGATGGGCCGCCTGCAAATCGGCGATAAAGGTCGAAGACAGTTCGCTACCCTCAGCGGCCAGTTGCTGTAACGCCATCCGGGTGAAACGGCTGCATAGACTGTCGAGCAGCGGATCCACCTCGTCAGAGTAACGGCGTGAGGTGCCTTGCAATGCCGCTCGCCGGACCACTTCGGCCAACGCTGATCTGACCTGGTCGGCCAAAAGACTCGCCGGTTCAGGGGCAGCCAGCGGATGCGGTCTGGGAATCGCCCGGTAGGACAGATAGCGCAGGCGGTCGGCCGCCCCGCGGCTCAATCGCACGCTTCGAAATCGCACATCCCTGAGGCGGGCCACCGCCCGCCCGTCCGCCGCGAAAAGCACGAACTCAGCTTGCAACGATCGTGGGCTATGCCTGAGCAAGGTGGCGCGCGCAAAAGCCGGTGGCGGTTGACCCGCGCGAAAGATGAGCCGACCCAGCTTGCTCGGCACATAGGCGATACCCTCGTTCCCGGCGGCATTTTCCCTGAGCAACTGGAAGACGAGCTGGAAGGCGCCATCGAGCAAGGCCGGATGAAGATGCATCAACGCCATTTGCGGATCGATAACTGGCGGAATCCGCAAAACGCCAAACACCGAGTTTCCTTCACACCAGCCGTGATCGATACACTGGAATGCCGGCCCATAGGCGATACCGACCGAACGGGTCAGTTCGGCATGATCCTCGGCAGCGAAATCGGCGGCGCGGGTTGGCAATGCCGGCAGGATTTCGTTCAGCGAAGACTCATTTGCTTCGCCGAGCAGGCGGGCAACAACATGCACGGTCCACGGATCGTCACTGAGCAACTCTCGACTACTGATGGTCAACGAGCCATCCTGCGGATCAATCCGGGTACGAATGACGCTCGAATGGCCCTCGTTGAGCACCAGCGGCGAACGAATCTCCAGTTCGTCGAATGCGACGATCGACGCGTTATGCCACGCCAGCTCGGCGCTGAGCGCCAATTCGGCAAAACCGGCTCCCGGAAAAACCGTGGCATCGCCGACGACATGGTCGGCAAGCATCGGCAAGGTGGACGTGTCGAGCTGGTTTTCCCAGAGCAATGCGTGCTGTGGCAGCGGATAGCCCAGCAGAGGATGACATTTCCGACGGTAGAGCAGGCCCATTGCCTCGCTGGTGACCGGATGCCAATACCGCTCACGCTGCCAGGGGTAATTCGGCAGACGAATGCGCCGGCCGGGGCTAGGAAAGAAATGCGGCCAATCGATGCTCGCCCCGGCAATCATCGATTGCTCGGCTGCCTGCCAGATGTGTCGCGGAGAATCGTCAGTCTTGCGCAGGGTCGGGATCACCCGACCTTCAATCCGGAGGTCGTGCAGACAATCGCTGACATAACTGCGCAGAATCGGGTGCGGGCCGATTTCGACGAACAGATTCACCCCTTGATCTAGCAAGACGTTGATGGCCGACGCGAAGCGAACTGGCTGGCGGACGTTCAACCACCAGTAGTCGGCGTGCAGTTGCTGGCCGGGCAGCGTACCGCCGCTGACCGTCGAAATGAAGGGAACGGTGGTCGCCTTCGGCCGCACATGCGACAAAGCGTCACGGATCTCGGCTTCGATGCCATCCATCGCCGGGCTATGGAAGGCGTAATCCAGATCCAGCCGCTTCCAGGAGATCTGCCGCTCGGCGAGGGTCGTTTCGAGAACGTGCAGTTTTTCCGGAAGGCCGGCCACCGTCACGCCACGGGAACTGTTGATCCCGGCGACCGCCAGGTGGTCATCCAGGGCGAGTTCGCGCAACAATTCCTCACAGGCTTCCTGGCCCAAAGCGACGGCGGACATGGCGCCGCACCCTTTGGTCAGCCCTTGTAGCCGGCTGCGCTGATAAATCACCTCGACGGCGTCGGCGAGGGTAAGCGCGCCGGCCGCCCAGGCCGCGGCGACTTCGCCGACACTATGACCGACGACGGCGATCGGCGTCAGTCCGCGATGACCAAGCAGTTGCGTAATGCCGACCTGGATGGCGAACAGTGCCGGCTGAGCAATTTCGGTGAATTGATAACGATCGTCGCCGTTTCTTCCCGCCAGTTCGTCCTCCAGCGAGTAATCGGCATACCGGCGGAACAACGCGTCGACTTCGCGAACCGCCTGGCGGAACCGCGGTTCCTCGGCGAGCAGGCGCTGGCCCATCCCGGCCCATTGCGAGCCATTGCCCGAATAGAGGAAAACGGCGCCGCGCGCATTTGCCAGGGCGGTGCCGCTGCTTACCGGTGACTCGGCGGCGGATTCCTCGCCGGCGAATTCCCGCAAGGTGGCAACAACCGTCTGAGCTTGCTCGGCAAAAACGACCAGACGGTGATCATGCCGCTCCCGGTGCGCGAAGGCACTGTAAGCAATATCGTAAAACGCGTCTGGCGCTTGTCCGGCGAGAAACTCGGCGAACTCAGCGGCGGCAACCTGCAGGGCCGCTGAGGTCCGCGCCGATACCATCACCGGCAACAAGCCTGGTGCCCTGTCGGGTGGCGTTGGCGGTGCCGCGCATTCGGGAGGACTCTCCAGGACGACATGGGCGTTGGCGCCGCCGAATCCGAACGAATTGATGCCGATGGTCAGCTTGCCGGTGGGCGGCAACGGCAGGTTACGCGTGACGACCGTCAGATTCCAGTTGGTAAAATCGATCGCGGGATTGGTGGTCTCCAGGCCTATGGTTGCCGGAACGGTCCGGTACTGCAGGCAGTGCAGTGCCTTGATCAGTCCGGCAACGCCAGACGCCGTTTCCAGATGACCCATGTTGCTTTTCACCGAACCGATGGGCAGAGGCTGGTCTGCCGGACGCCGACGTCCCAAGGCATCGCCAAGGGCGCGGGTCTCGATCGGGTCACCGACGGCCGTACCGGTTCCATGCGCTTCGAGATAATTGATCGCCAGCGGGTCGACCCCGGCCTGTGCGTAGACTTTCTCGAGCAGCGCGGCTTGCGCCTGCGCACTGGGAACGGTCAACCCCGACTTGCGACCGTCGGTGTTCACCGCCGAACCGACGACGACCGCCAGAATCGGGTCGCCGTCGGCCAGCGCCTGCTCGTAGTTTTTCAGCAGGAACATCCCGCCGCCTTCCGAGCGGACATAGCCGTCACCCGAGGCATCGAATACGCGACAGCGGCCGCGCGGCGATAGCATCGAGGCCTTGGCGAAGACCAGAAAACCGTACGGATGCAGATGCAGGCTGATCCCGCCGGTCAACGCCAGCCCGGTTTCCCCGGAAACAATCGCGCGACACGCCTGATGAAAAGCGACCATGGACGATGAACAGGCGGTATCGATGGCCATGCTCGGTCCGCGCAGATCGAAGGCGTACGAGATACGGTTGGCGGCGATGCTGGCGGTGTTGCCGGTGGCCATGGCCGCGTCGACGACCGCCAGATCATCGGCCATCCGGAACGAATAGTCGAGGCTCGCCAAACCGATATAGACGCCGCAGTCGCTGCCGCGCAGACGTGACGGTGCGATACCGGAGTTTTCGATCGCCTCCCAGCTCATTTCGAGCAGCAGTCGTTGCTGCGGATCCATCAACGCCGCTTCGCGCGGCGAAATGCCGAAAAAACCGGCATCGAAGTTCGCAACATCGCCGATCGAGCCGGCCGAGAAGGTATAGGAGGTGCCGGGATGGGTCTTCTGCGGATGGAGAAAAGTATCAAATGCCCAACGATCGGCCGGCACTTCGCCCACCAGATCGCGGCCCTCGAGCAGATCCTGCCAGTACGTGTCGGCAGTGGTCCCTGGTAGTCGGAAAGAATACCCCGTAATGGCGACGCGAGTGGTCATGATCGATGGTTACTCACTTGGCGATGCCGCAAGAATTTCCGCGGACAAAGGCAGTCATCCGCTGACGAACGACGTGACGTCAGCTCTCGACGGACTCAGGGAAATCCATGTCTGGGCATTGATCATACGAAGGAACGGAGATCGGACGGCTAAGCTAGTCATCAAGCGATGAAGGACGATGTTGGTTGACGAAAGCGTGTTCACGGATGCCTCAGAAACGCTGAAATGCCGTCCAGCATCGAAAATTCCTGTGTCCGTGACGAGCAGATTGTATGGGTATGGGTATCTTCGATCGCCGCGTTCTTCCAGAAAAAGAGGTATTTTTCTCTTTCCGGAATTGTGCCCTAAATTTGCTGGATAGCCAAAAAACCCATTAACACAAATTGCGGATCGTTACCGGACGACGAATCGAATCATGGATCAAGGCGCATCGACGACCAACGCTCGATTTGATTGATGGGGCGATGTACGGGATTCGAACCCGTGACCACTGGAATCACAATCCAGTGCTCTACCAACTGAGCTAACACCGCCAATATTCCCGCGCGCCCGGCGAGACTTGAACTCACAACCCCCGGCTTAGAAGGCCGGTGCTCTATCCGGTTGAGCTACGGGCACATGATCGAAACCGCGTCCTGGTAATGACGTTCGACTCTCAGTAACCTTCCCGCTCATGGTGCCGGTTGATCATAGGTCGTCTACTGGTCGGGGCGGTGGGATTCGAACTCACGACCCTCTGCTCCCAAAGCAGATGCGCTACCAGGCTGCGCTACGCCCCGAGAAGAGGTGCATTCTACAAGTCGGAACAGTGATGGTCAATCTGACCTTCAAGCTTGAGCAAGTCGGTCTCCTTTGGTTTCTCTGGCTATTGAATTAAAGATTTTTGTCACACACTCATTTACACCTTCGGCGGTTGCGACGTGGCCGCCGTCGCCGAAGGCCAAGCAGGAACAACGCGGCTCTATTCGCTTCTCACGACGATCGCTCAACTTCGATAGGGCCTAGTTTTCTTCGCCTCCGATAAAGCGATAGATTGCCGCGCCAAGCAAGCTACCCGCCAACGGTGCCACCCAGAACAACCAAAGCTGTGAAGTGGCCCAATCTCCGACAAATAGCGCCACACCGGTGCTGCGGGCCGGATTCACGGAAGTATTGGTTACCGGAATTGAAATCAAATGGATCAGAGTCAGGCAAAGGCCGATGGCAATAGGGGCCAAGCCCTGTGGTGCCCGCTTGTCCGTGGCGCCAAGAATGACGAGGAGGAACATCATCGTCATGACGATTTCGGTGATCAGCGCGGCCAGCAAACTGTATCCGCCGGGCGAATGAGTGCCGTAGCCGTTTGAAGCAAATCCAGAGGATAGTTCGAAGCCCGATTTACCACTGGCAATCAGATACAAAACTCCGCCAGCGGCAATGGCTCCCAACACCTGGGAGATGATGTAAGGGACCAATTCTTTCGCCGGAAACCGGCCGCCAGCCCATAGGCCCAACGAGACAGCCGGATTGAGGTGACAACCCGAGATATGCCCGATGGCAAAAGCCATGGTCAGCACGGTCAAACCGAAGGCCAGCGAAACCCCAAGCAGACCGATGCCAACATTGGGAAACGCCGCCGCCAACACGGCACTGCCGCATCCGCCAAGAACCAGCCAAAAGGTGCCAAAGAACTCGGCGCCGTATTTTTTCATGGTGTGTTCTCCTTTACTCAACTTGTGATGATTGTGATGCCTAATGTTTGCGGCAAACGTTCGCTTTGGGGAAGGAGGCTCCCTCCGGTTGTCGTCTGCCCAAAGGCGGGGAGCATGCTACCAGTTTTCCCGACGCTATTCTCTGAGCTGGTGTTCGAGAAGCTGAACAGGCGACTTTAGCCGAGGGTCGAACGCGACCCGGTTGTCGAAAACCGTCATATATTCAAAGACCACAGGCTCAACTTCAGTCTGGAGCATCCAGCGTGCGCGAGAGCTGCGGTTGTCCTGGGCGCAGTTGAGTGCGCTCTGTCAGCGCGTCGATCTTGCCATCCGCAGTGGCTTCAGCGACCCGCTGACACCCTGGCGGTTCAACCGATCGGGCCTCGGTCCGATACAGCCCGTACCCGTCTGGACCGCGTTTCATCAGAGGCTGGTTCTGGAACGAGTGCTTTGCACGAGGGTTCCGCGTCTTCTCTGTCCTTGATTCGTTTCGGGGGCAATTCTTCCGGCGAAAAGCCAAAAAAAAGCGCGGCTTGTGAAAGCCGCGCTAAATCCACACCAAAGGAGGAGGGTGGAGGAGACACTTGGAGAGCACTGACAACAGCAGTTACTACAAGATTTGCACTGGGTTCATTATGGCTACTCTACGATAGGAAATCAAGCATTTTTTGTGCGTTGCGCAATTTATTTTCAGACGCATCGATAGCCGAAAAAACTAATGAAACAAAATTTATATTTATCAATATATTGTAATAATTTAGGTACATTAGTTTCTTTATAGTTAATACTGATTTGGAATATATTTCGCTTTATGAAAGACAGGATGGTGCAATGCAACATGAGATGCGGGGCGCAATCGACCCTCTTTACCATTAAAATTGAGCGGCCGACGCCCTTGGGAACAGGGTCGGTTGTCTCGCTGTGCAATATCGATAAGAATCGGGTCGTCGGGCAGGCACCGCGATTGCGGCGCTGCAATAGAGATTTTTCGACAGGCAACATCCCACCATGGTACTCAGGAGCAACGCGTGGAATGTAAAGTGAAATGGACCGGTGAGGGCATGTCGTTCCTCGCCGAAACCGGCAGCAACCATGTCGTGGTAATGGATGGAGCGCTTGAAGCGGGTGGACGCAACATCGCGCCGCGACCGATGGAACTGTTGCTCGCGGGCACCGGCGGCTGTTCGGCCTATGATGTAGTGCTGATTCTGAGGAAGGGACGGCAGGCGGTGAGTGGTTGCGAAGTGTATTTACAAGCGCAACGCGCCGATTCGGACCCCCGGGTGTTCACCCGAATCCACATGCATTTTCGGGTCAGCGGCAAACAACTGAAAAAAGAGCTGGTGGCGCGGGCGATCAAACTGTCGAAAGAGAAATATTGCTCGGCGTCGATCATGCTCGGCAAGACGGCCGAGATTACATACGATTTCGAAATCATCGAAGCGGAAGGTCCGCTGACGAGGCACCCCGCCGATACGGCGCAGTAGATGAAATTCGCCGATTCACTCCCGTCATCCGGGAAAGCCGGTTTCTGCTCGCCGCCGTGGATCATTGTCCGGAAAATCATGGGCGAGTTCCGGTGAGGGAAATTTTTGGCCCATCACCTCTTCGGGAGCCTGTCGGACTGGCCGGGCCGACGCGAAAGACGTGGGAGACGGGCGCAGATATTCTGTGGTGCCACCCGGAAAGAGGGCGCGCAGAATTTCGGGAACAAATCCGCCAATTTCCCACCTCTTGGCAGCGGCCGGGTCAAGTCCGAAAAGCGGATGGCCACCTCGCTCTTTGTCCTGCGGCACCATCGACGATGAGCCACCGAGAGCTGGTGAGCCCCTGTCGACAGTCGATTGTTTCCGGGAGTCAGACGCCATGAAGTTGCACCGCTTCAATCCTCAGGAGTGCCGTTTCCCGAAACCCAGGATATCGCCTCTGCCGAATTCACCCGCCTTTCCTTCAATGCTCGGTCATCAGCCGAGCGGCCTGTCCGGTCGGCATTCGCGCCATTTTCGTCACTTTTCCCGCGGGCGCTATGCTTTGGGGGAAGCCTGCCGACTGGCTGGGCTGACACGACAAACGATTTTTCTGGCGCCAGCTTATCACTGCGTGACCATGATCGATCCGGCTTTGGCACTATCGGCGACCGTCTGTTTCTATCGTCTGCAAGCCGATCTCTCGCCAGACATCGAACACCTGACCGAACTGGTAGCGAATGCCAATCAGCCGGTCAAAGCCTTGCTCGTCACTCACTATTTCGGTTTGATCAAGGATTTCGGGCCTCTTGCGGAATTTTGCCGCGAAAAACGGATCGTTCTGATTGAAGATTGCTCCCATGTTCTATTTACCGAGGAGTTTCAAGCGCCTGGCAGTGGCATGCATGGCGATCTGGTGATTGCCAGTCCCTATAAGTTTTTTTGCTGCGCCGACGGCGGACTACTTTATTCGCGCAACGAAAACCGACTCGATCCGGTGATTACACACCCTGCTTCGCTGCTCGATGAACTGGTTGGCATCAAGTTTACCTACGAGAAAAGTCGGTGGGGAATGTCCGCCGGCTCGTTTCCCGAGATCGATTCCTTGCTCGATTCACTGGGCAGCACTCCTCTGGCGCTTGGCACCGACTTGCTCGAAGAACGAAACACACCGTCGGAGTTGTATTCATCCAGCATACAAAATCGTTCTTCGTTACGATATTCTCGGCTGATGGCCCGTCAAACCTCTCCGATTGAAAATAGCCGTAAACGTCGTGAAAACTTTAATCGCTGGGCGTCCGCCATTGCGCAGACGCCGAATTGTCGGGCAATTTTTTCAAAGCTTCCGCAAGATTGCATACCTTATATGTTTCCGGTTTATATCGAACGCCCCAATCCGGATTTTTACTGGCTCAAACATCTCGGGGTACCGATTTGGCGCTGGGATGAAATGGGCGTGTCGACTTGCGCCGCTGCTGAAGATTATCGGCTGCATCTTATACATCTACCCTGCCATCAGGCACTGACTTCGGAGCAGTTGGACTGGATGGTCACCGCTTTCAATAAAACGATGCATCGCATGCTAAAGGGCGATCAGTAATGGCTTGGGAAATCTACGGCGCAAAAGCCCATTTTCATAAATTCAGTGACGAATGGGATCAGTTGAACACGGTGCTGTATCAAGGACATCCCTACTTCGACAGTCGTTTCGTCGGCGCATTATTGGAATATTTTTCTTCCGGTGACGAAAAATTATGCCTTTTCAGGACCGGCAAGCGGCTGTCAGGGGCGCTGATTCTGGAAGCCAAGAGACTGGGTCGCTGGGCGACTTATCGGCCAGCGCAAATGCAAGCCACGCCATTGCTGCTTGAAGATCCGCGCGTCATCGAATCCCTATGGCCGGCGCTGCCGGGTTGGGTATGGAGCATCGAATTGTATGCCATCGACCCGAGGTACTCCCCCGATTTATCGAATTCGCCTCGTCCGATGATTTCGCATCCACAAGCGCAAACCATCGGCATCGCGCCGGCGGACACTTTTGCCGATTACTGGCGTAGTCGGCCGAAAAAGCTGACCGCGAACATTTCGCGTTATTTCCGTCGTGTCGAGGCCGACGGGATCCAGCCAATCCTCAGAAAACTCAAAAATGTCGGCGAGATGGAAGACGCGATTGTTCGCTACGGAGAGCTTGAGGGAACCGGCTGGAAAGGCCAGGCAGGCACCGCCGTGGGCAGCGAAAATCAGCAAGGCGCGTTTTATCGCGAGGTACTGC
>JAEUOJ010000129.1 GCA_016789495.1 Accumulibacter sp.
ACCGCTTCGGCCTTGGCGCGGACGATCATCGCCCGCAGGTGGTCGATATGACTATGCACGTTGCCGTCGGAGAACAGCCCGATGAAATGAATGACGCCGCGCCCGGCTTTGGCGCCAGCAACGATTTCTTGCCAGGCTTGACCTTGCCAGATCGTACCATTGGCAATGGCATCGGCAACCAGCGACGCGCCTTGGCTGTATACCTGACCCGCACCAATGGCGTTGTGGCCGACTTCGGAATTACCCATGTCATCGTCGGAGGGCATGCCGACGGCCGTGCCGTGCGCACGCAGGGTGATGTTCGGATAATCGGCGAACAGTCGGTCGAGGGTCGGCTTGCGGGCGGCGGCGATCGCACTGCCCAACTCCGATTTGGCGATGCCGTAGCCGTCCATGACGATGGTGACGACAGGTCCCTGAATACCAGGGAAGGTGGCTGATTTTTGCAGCATGATGGATTCCTGGGGAATGAAGGGGAAAGCGACAGGGCCGCCAAAAAGTCGAACAGGCGGCAACCGACGCAGTATACCGCAAGCCGGCTGACCCGCCAAAGCAAATTAGTATCTGAAATCAGTTAATTATCGGAAATTTTTTAGCATTCCGGTGTTGATGAACATTGCGATTGATCAACCGGGAGGGTGTTTTTCGGCTGAAAATGGGGATGATCAGCAAATTTGCGACGGGCCGAATTTGCATCCTGTTTTGTGAAGATCATTCCTTGTTCATCAAGTGGCGGCTAATGTTGGAATAATTGTCGAGTGGCATTTCATTTTGCGTAATCCGATATTAATATGCGCTCCAGTTAATCGGCCAGAACCTGTTTTCTCTTGAAAGGGTGTTGCGAATGAAGAAAAAAAACAAACCCTGGACCAAGCGTTTTCTCACAGTGGTTCTGTTCGCCGTACTCACGCCACCTTCCATGATGGTCTGGGCGGTCGATGACGCGTGTCAAAGCAATGAGCGGGGAGGGCCATGCCCGGTTGCCACCGGTGTTGAATCTTCAGCCACCGACGCCGCCGCGGCAACCGACGATTCGCTGCAGGCGTGGGCTGAAACAACGCTCACCGGCGATTGGCAGGGCCAACGGCGGCAACTGGCCGCTGCCGGCTGGCAAATCGATCTGCTTTATACTGCTGATTTTTTGCGGAATTTCAGCGGTGGTCAACAACGTGGCAGCGCTTACGTCGGGCATCTCGATCTGATCGCGCAACTCGACGGTGAGAAACTGCTGGGTTGGTCAGGCGGTTCGGGGTATCTGCAACTGATTGGCAATGGTGGTGGACGTTTCAACCAGACGCGGGTCAATAGCTTGATGGGGGTGGATAATTTCGAGGCGCCGGTCAACCGCACGGGGATCTTCAGGGCGTGGCTGCAACAGTCGCTGTTCAACGACCGTGTTTCTCTCCGAGGCGGGCTGTATCCGGTCGATACCGAATTTTATGTTACCGATTCGTCGGCAAATTTTCTCCATCCGTCATTCGGGATAGCCGCCGAGCCGTCCGCTTTCGGTACCCGTGCGGGCCTCCCGATCTACCCGACCAGCGCCTACGGACTTCGCCTGCGGGTTGCTCCTGATCCCTCGTGGTACGCCATGCTGGCCTTGACGCGGGGAGTTCCCGCCGACCGTGCCCCGAACGGGGCAGCCAATGTCAGTTGGCGACACGGCAGCGGTAGCTTGACGATTGGCGAAATCGGTTTCAGTCCCGTTCGCTCGGCAATGACCGCCGTTCGGCCTGAGGCGAGCAATGAGCACGCCATGGGTGATGACAAGGCGGCCAACAAAACCGATGAGGACAAGACCTCCGACAAGGCGGAGGGCCTGTCGCCGATCAGCAAGGTGGCCGTGGGCGCTTGGCGTTTCGCGCCGCACCAAGAGCAAATGACCGCGCTCGGTGGCAGTGGCGAGCCTCTTCATGCCAGTCATTGGGGGGCGTACTTCCTCGCCGAGCAGACGGTCTTCCGTTTTCCTGGCGATCAGCGGGACATCACGCTTTTTCTACGGACCGGCATGGCGGATGGTCGCACCTCGCTGCTCGACCGGTCGACCAGTTTTGGATTGAGTTGGCGCGGGCCGTTCGCCAGTCGGGAAAAAGACACTTTTGGTCTGGCGGCAACCCGTACGCATGCGAGCCATCAGGGCAGGGAACAACTCGCGATGAGCATTGGTCAGCCGGTTGGCTCAACAACCGAAACCGTGGTGGAAATGACCTACCAGGCACGGGTAACGCCTGGTTTGATTATCCAGCCCATGGTGCAACGGATTTTCAATCCCGGGCTGTATCTGGCGCATGCCACGGTCGCCGGGGCGCGTTTTCAATTAGCGTTTTAGCCAGATCGATCCTGTACGACGCGGATTGATTGGCAGCGTCTGATTGGCGGCCGGGTTTGCCGTGGTTGAATTGACGGGACTGAGCGATCGCTCCTGTTTTCTGCCTTCATTTGTTTTTGCCGGTTCAGGGGCGGGGCGAGCCGTCGGCAAAGATGAGGTCGTCGGGCGCGAGTGATCGCTTTTAGAACGGGAACTTGGTCGATTGATCTCGGGTGCTGTCACCCGTTGGTGTTTCAAATATATTTCCTGCGCCCTTTTCAGGCTGCGCCGTTTGATGATCAGTGTGGCGATATAGCCCAGCAAAACGGTGGCGATGAACACCCAAAACAAGGGATAGGTGAAAATTTCTCTAAGCCATTGGATGAGTTGGATGATCGGATTGAATGTCGGTTTTGCATCGCCATTGTTTTCCTGCTCGGCCAGCATCGCCATTTCGGCCGCCGCGCTGCGCCTGGTATCGTAATCGACCAGTGCCAACGATAGTCCTCCTTGACCCAAAGTTATCCCACTGCCCTGAGGACCGGTGAAAACATCAATGCCGCCGAGGGTGAAGCTTTTACGGCCTTCGCTGTCAACACGCATTTCAGCCGCAGCGGCAACCATTTGAGCGATATCCCGTTGTATTTCTTCGATCGTCCTCGAAATTTCTTCTGGCGATTCGTGAGTCGCTGCTGGGTGTTTATAAGGTTCGCTGCCGCTCCAGAAATTTTGAGGATTGACCGACGATTTATCACTGAGGGTGGGGGCTGTAGTGGTTCGATTGGCCTCACCGGCACCATCGGCTTGGTTAAAAAATTTATGGGAGGGCAGGACGGCATCCGACGAAGTCTGGTCTGACTCGAATTGGCGATACGGATCATTGGGCAAATGCGCGCGGACCGAGCCGCTATCGGCTCTGGTTGACGAACCCGACCGGGACGTCTCCTCCAGGGGCGTTGTCGATGGTAGCGGGAGTGGTGATGCATGCTCGCGGTCGAGTTCTCGCCACTCTACGCCGGAATCGTTACCGGAAAGGGGAATGGCGGCAACTTTGCCAACCAGGCAGGCGATCGCCAAACCAGTGATCCATGGTCGCCAGAGTTGCCAGGAGCTGAGAGTCATTTGCGCCATCTATTTCCAATTGACATTGAGTAGTGGTCAAGCAAAAAATAGGCCAAAAATTTAAGCGTTGTTTTATCAGTGGGGTGCGGGAATGGGGTCGTCAATGGCTGGTCAGGTTGTCAAATTTGCCGACAAAGTTGATTATTTTGATGTTATCGCAGACCCTGATCAACAGGCAATCCCATCGACATGGCCTGTCTTCGGCCGTGGGAACAACACCCGCTGTCAATGAAACACAAGCGCGGTGGCCATTTGAGGCGAATCCGTTGAGGTGGCCAATCCCGAAGCGTTCTCAAGCGGAGTGGGGCAGAGCGTTTCTCAAGAATGTTTTGTTTCTGTCGTTTACACCTGGAATTGATTTGTTCAGCTCACGAGCGTGGATTCGTTCAAGAGAATGTACTGGAGCAAGACAAATGGCTGGTCTATGCTGATCGTACAGATG
Source organism: Accumulibacter sp. (assembly GCA_016789495.1). GTDB lineage: Bacteria > Pseudomonadota > Gammaproteobacteria > Burkholderiales > Rhodocyclaceae > Accumulibacter. Next base: position 3,873 of record JAEUOJ010000129.1, read on the forward strand.
AAAACGGTGGCCGTATTCAGGAAGAATGGTTCTATCCAAGGCGCGCGGTGGCATTGAGATCTCGCGTGCTTTCATGAACCGAAGGTTCAACGGAAAAAGCCGATATTGCCGCACCGATGGTTTGCTCGAAGGAGTGGATGTGTTTTCTGAGTTCGAATTGTTGGCGGTGCCTGCTTTTCTGTCTGACGAAGGCAATACCTGTTCATTAAATTAACTTATGGAATGGTTTATGCTTTTCGACACGAATGTCCAAGGTGTGATCAGATTAAATTCATTCCTTTATGATGGTCGCGATAAGGTTTTTTGGTTTGCCGTGGGGAAATGAGAAATGTCCGATCTGTTGAAAAACATCGATGCTCGCACGAAACTGGCAGGGACCAACAAACTCGAGATTTTGTTGTTTTCGCTGGGGACCGATTCACGCACGGGCAGGCGGGAGACATTCGGAATCAACGTCTTCAAAGTGCGGGAAGTCATGCGTACCCCGCCAATCACCGCCGCTCCGGAAATGCCAGCCTCGGTGGAAGGAATGGTCAGCCTGCGTGGCGTTCTGGTGCCGGTGGTTGATTTGGCACGTTATGCTGGAGTGGAAACCGATACGCCTCGCTCGATCATGATCGTCACCGAGTATGCCGGACATACCCAAGGGTTTCTCGTCGAAGGTGTCGACACCATTTTACGGCTGGACTGGGGTCAGATGCGTGTGCCGCCATCCATGTTGATGGCCGAAATGGGGGGATTGGTTACCGCGGTGACCGAGCTGCCCGACGGTCGTTTGATCATGATGATGGATGTGGAAAAAATTCTTTCCGAGACGACGGGCTACGATGATGGGGCCGTCTATCGCAACATCAAACCGATCGCGCATCCGGAAATGACGGTCTTTTTTGCCGACGATTCAGCCGTGGCACGCAAACAAATCCAGCGCACGCTCGAAGCGATGGACGTCAAATATGTCGCCGCGATCAATGGCGCTGATGCCTGGTCCGAGCTCGAAAAAATGGCGGCCTATGCGCAGGCCTCCGGACAACCGGTCACCGACCTGGTCAGTCTGGTGCTGACGGACATCGAGATGCCGGAAATGGACGGGTACATCCTGACCAAGAAAATCAAATCGGACGAACGTTTCGCCGGCGTACCGGTGATCATGCATTCTTCGTTGTCCGGGATGTCCAATCAGCAACTTGGCAAGTCGGTGGGCGTTGATGAATACGTTCCCAAATTCGAACCGCAACGGTTGTCTGAAACGCTGACCCGACGCTTGCTGGGTAGTCTGCCAGTGGCGCAATTGGCCTGATAGCGCGATTTGCCTGGAGTAAGACATGGAACAACTGGCAGAACGAAAAAACCTCCTCGATGGCGTGGATGCGAGAACCAAGCTCGCTGGTTCGAACAAGATGGAGATCCTGCTGTTCTCGCTCGGGACGCGCGAAACGTTCGGCATCAACGTCTTCAAAGTGCGCGAGGTTGGACAGACGCCGCATATCACCAAGACGCCGAATATGCCGCGAGGTGTGGAAGGATTGATTTCTCTGCGCGGCAACGTCATTCCAGTGCTGTCGCTGATTTCGTTTCTCGAAACCAGCGATCAACCGGCGGAAGCGTGTAAAACGATGATGGTTGCCGAATATTCGAAACGGACGCTAGGTTTCCTGGTGCATGAAGTGGATCGAATCATTCGTGTCGATTGGGAAAAGGTCAAATCCCCGGAAAGCGTATTGACCACCAATCAGGGGCTGATTACCGCGATTACCGAGCTCGATGACGGCAAGTTGGTGTCGATTCTCGATGTCGAACAGATTCTCGCCAATGCCTTTGGTG
>JAEUOJ010000130.1 GCA_016789495.1 Accumulibacter sp.
CCGGTTCGAAAACTTCGCCAACCCGGCCGGCTACTGACGCCCGCGCGACGATCCCGGCAGCGGGGTCAAAACATGCTGCGACTGGCGCTGACGGTGTAAGTCAGCCGACCGGCATCGCTGCTGTCGAACCGGCTGCCGCCCGTTTCAGCCTGCGGCAGGATCAGGAAAGGCAGCGGGCGGTCATTGCCGCCCTGCAGCCGGACGTCGAGCGCGGCGTTGAAGGCGATCCAGTTCATTTCCCAGAAACCGAACAGCAGTTTGCGCAGCACCACCAGCTTGGCATCGCCACTGGTCAGTCGCTCGTCGTGAATCGATTTGCGGACGTCGCAGGGGTCGACCGGAATCCAGCCATAGCTCGGGTTGTAGAACTCGGCGCGGCAATGCTGGCTGCTTTGCAAATTGCCGGTGGCGCCGAGACCGCCGAACAGTCGGGAGCTGTCGACGCGCAACCCGAAAACCGGCCGCGCCGGAATGCCCATCGAACGGCATAAGGCGACGAACAGCAGGGCGATGTCGGCGCTCTTGCCACTCAAGCGGTGGCTGTCAAGCATGGCTTCGATATCGCCGCGGCCAATGCCGGCCATTTGCGGGTCGTAGCTGGTGTTGTCGACCACCCAGTCGTAAATTGCCTTGCCCTGGGCCACCGGGTCCTTGATTCGTCCAATCGCCCGCTCGGCGGTCTGCTTCACCAGGCCATCGGTCGGCAACCAAGCGGTGGATTGCAGGCAGCGGCGCAAGACCTCGTTGCGCTCGCCTCCACCCCCGCGGCGAGTGATGTCGAAGTGCCGGTCCTGTCTGGCAACTTGGCTGACGATCTGCAGATACGGCTTGCCGGCGCCCGCTTCCTGCCAGTCGGCGTAGAAGATTTCCAGATCCGACAATGGATCGCGGTAAATGCCGGCGTTGTTGAAATTGCCTTGCCAGGCATGCCCGAGAGAGCGTTGCCAGGTGGTGTCCCTGAACTGCGCCAGCGGCACCCAGACGCGCAGCTTGCCGCGCACCTCGTTGATCGCCACTGACGATACCAGCTCGTAGGTCCGCCAGTTGCTGGCCAGTTCCTCGGAGAAATTGAACGTCGGACGTGAATCGGTCGCCGGCGGCGGGCTGGCGGGTGGGGCCGGCCGTTCGACGACTTGGCGCTCGGCGACCGCCGCCCGTTCGCGACGTAGGGCGTTTTTTTTCCGTTCGCGGCGACTTTCATGTCGACCTTCACGTCGACTGGACCGTTCGCCACGTTCGGTTTCGGCACGGGCGCCAGCGCGGCTCCGGGCCGATCCTTTGCTAGTCGAACGGGCGCCGCTCCGTTCGGACGATTTGGCCGAGCTCGAGGACCGGGCCGGCGCGTCGGTCTTTTTTTTGCGCGCGGCCAAGACCGCCGAAGGAGCAAGAAGGGAAAACAATGCCGAAGCAGCGAGGAAAGCACGTCGTTTCAATGGCTTCTCCGGTAAGCGTGGGGTCGGTGTCGCACGGAGCGGGACCGTCGTGCGGCAGCCCAAAACGACCGAGCCGCGTCATATGACACGGCCCGATAAGTGCCGGAAATTATAACACCTCGCCGGCGTAGTCGGCCAGCCGAGAACGTTCACCACGCTGCAAGGTGACGTGGCCGGCATGGCGCCAGCCTTTGAATCGGTCGACGACGTAGGTCAACCCGGAACTGCCTTCGGTCAGATACGGGGTGTCGATCTGCGCGATGTTGCCGAGACAGATGACCTTGGTGCCGGGGCCGGCACGGGTGATCAGGGTTTTCATCTGCTTCGGCGTCAAATTCTGCGCTTCGTCGATGATCAGATATTTGTTGAGGAAGGTTCGACCGCGCATGAAGTTCAGCGACTTGATCTTGATCCGCCGTTGCAACAGGTCGCGGGCCGCCGCCCTGCCCCAATCACCGCCTTCCGCTTCGCCACCGCCGTGGTTGAGCACTTCGAGATTGTCTTCGAGCGCGCCCATCCACGGTCCCATTTTCTCCTCTTCGGTACCCGGCAGAAAACCGATGTCCTCGCCGACCGGCACGGTCACCCGGGTCATGATGATTTCGCCATAGCGTTGCTGCTCGAGGACTTGCGTCAGCCCGGCGGCGAGCGTCAACAGCGTCTTGCCAGTGCCGGCTTGACCGAGCAAAGTGACGAAGTCGATCTCGGGGTTCATCAACAGGTTGAAAGCAAAATTCTGTTCACGGTTGCGGGCGACGATTCCCCACACACTGTGGCGCTGATGACTGTAGTCGGTCAGCGTTTCGATCTCGGCGGTCGGGCCATCGATGGTATGAACGATCGCCTGGAAGGGCGGTGGGCCGTGTTGATAAACGAACTGGTTGATCAACAATTGACTGCACAGCGGGCCGGTGATGCGGTATTGCGTATGGCCGTCCTTTTTCCAGGATTCCATCCCCTGGCCATGATGATCCCAAAAATCGGCCGCCAGTTCGTGCATCCCGGTGTACAGCAGATCCGTGTCTTCGAGAACTTTGTCGTTGAAGTAATCCTGCGCCGACAGCCCGAGCGTGCGCGCCTTGATACGCATGTTGATGTCTTTGGAGACCAGGATCACCGGACGATCGGCATGTTGACGCTGCAGGTGGATCAGCACCGCCAGAATCTGGTTGTCGGCCTTGGCGGTGGGCAGCGCCGCCGGCAGTTCGCCGGCCATGGCCTCGGTCTGCAGGAACAACCGGCCGCTGGCCAGTTTGCGAGACGGGCCGAGCAGCGGCACACCCTGGGCAATCCGGCCATCGACACTGTTGATGATCTCGTCGAGAGTACGGGTCACCTGTCGGGCATTGCGCGCGATTTCCGAAATGCCTTTCTTGTGATTGTCCAGTTCCTCGAGAGTCATCATCGGCAGGAACAGGTCATGCTCTTCGAAGCGGTAGACGCTGCTCGGGTCATGCAGCAGCACGTTGGTATCGAGCACGAACAACTTGTGCGGCGGTGCTGACGACGGGGAGTTTTGATCGGACATGCGGAGGCTTTCCGTTTTTGGGGTCAACGACAACTCAAAGGCGACGCACCGCGTCGAGCACTTGCTGCGCGTGCCCGGCGACTTTCAGACCGCGCCACTCGCTACGCAACACCCCATGGCGATCGATGACAAACGTGCTGCGCTCGACGCCGCGCACATCCTTACCGTACATTTTTTTCTGCTTGATCACCCCGAAACGCTGGCAAAGCACTTCGTCGGCGTCCGAAAGTAGCGCGAAAGGCAATTGCTGCTTGGCCTTGAAATTTTCGTGCGATTTCAGGCTGTCACGCGAAACGCCGACGACCGTCGCTCCAGCCGCGTCGAATTGATCGTGCAGATCACGAAAATCCTGCGCTTCGCTGGTGCAGCCGGGCGTGCTGTCCTTAGGATAAAAATAAAGCACCACAATACGCCCACGGTGCGCCGACAAGGTGAAGGTCTGGTCACCGGTGGCCGGCAAGCTGAAATCGTCTACGCTCTGGTCGATCATCCTCACAGCTTTCGTCAGTAAAACTCGGATTGTGGCAGGAAAGCGCTGCGCTTGGCAGGACCGGCCAAGACTCAGCCCCCTTGACTACCCCTTGGCCGCCAGTCAAAGCAGCAACAACACGCTCAACGACAAAGCGTGGCCGTTGGCGGCGACGATGGTCCATTTGATCGCCGGCGCCAAGCGGGCCGGCTGAGCGGCCGCGGTCCACAATCGTCGTGCCGCCGCGACACTGGCGGCGGCCGGCAGCAGCGCCAGCAGGGCCGCGACCGGCAAGTGCCCGAAAAAGACCATCGTCGCCAACCAGCCATACGCCAACCCGGCAAGCACCAAGTACCCCCAGCGTGCCTTGGCCACCCCCAGGCGGACGACCACGGTGTGTTTCCCGCAGGCGGCATCGGCCTTGCAGTCCGGAAATTGGTTGATGTACAACACGTTGGCGACCAGCAGGCCAAAAGCCGGCCCACTGGCCAACGGCGCGAAGGCAAAAGCGCCACGTTGCACGAAATCGCTGCCGACGACCACCAGCAACCAGGCAGCGGCGATGGCCAATTCGCCGAGACCCCGGCTTTGCAGTTTCAACGGCGGCGCCGAATAGGCCCAGCCGATCAGCAGGCCGACCAGACCGATCAACAGCAGCCCGGCACCACTGACCGCGGCCAGCCAAATCCCGGCGGGGATCACCGCCGCAATCAAGCCGTAGCCGAAACATCGCATCGCAGCCGGAGTCAGCACGTGGTTCTGAATCAGGCGACTGCCGCCAGTGAATGGATAGAGCCGATCGACGTTCACCGCATCGGTACCGGACAAGGCATCGTAATAGTCGTTGATCACATTCGCGCCGGCATGGACAAGCAGCGCCAGACACAGCGTGACCGCCGCCCGTGGCAGGTCGATGCCTGTTCCCGACCAGGCGGCGGTGGCCAGCCCCAGCAGACCGCCGAGCAGGGTCACCGACAGAAACGCCGGTCGGGTGGCCGCGAAGTAGCGGCGCAGGGGATGACGCAAGGCAACCGGGGTCGGTTCACGAATTGTGTTCATTGGCGGATCGATCCGGGCGGCGGATGATCAGCGACACCGCGCGGCGTTGCTGACGAGTTTATCGTCGACGAGAGTCTAGCCGACGCCGGGCGGATGATAAACCATGCCGCGTTTTGCTCCTGAACGTCAAACGGCCTGGCCGCCTGCCGGGCCAGACCAACCCGACGGCGGGAGGGAGGACGACGATGGCGGAATATTTGCCGACGTTTCACGCGCATCGCCTTCACCTTTGCGCGTGAAACTCGGGAACATCGGTCGCTCGCCCCCCGCTTCTTTCGCGTCCACCCAGCCCGCCTGACTGGCTAGACGGCGAAATCGACCTGTTGCAACGAACCGACGGCACCGTTCTCATGCAGGAACAGCCCCGAGGCGCGAATCTGCGCCAGTGTGCGGTTGGTCGAATCGGTGAGGGTGAACGGCGTTTCTGCCGACCCGAGATACAGCGCGCCAAGGCCTTGCTCAGGGAGTGTACGCAACGTTTGCGGCCCGTCGCCACCCGACCAGAGCCGCAGTTTGGCGAAGGCGGCGTCGGCTTCGTCGATCCAACGGTTGCCGTCGTCGTCGAGCCGCGCGAGATCGGCGAAGCCGTCGCCCGAGGCGGCACCAAACAGTTCGCCGCCATGGGTGATCCGGCCGTTGCTGTCACGGTCGACCACCAGATAGGCGCTGCCACCGCCGAGCTGGGGCATCATCACATCAACCCCGTCTTGATCGAGATCAAAGGCGAAATGTCTGCCGGCCAGTTGTACCGCGTCACCAGCAAAGTTGACCACCAACGGGTCCCGCAATTTCAGACGGCTGCTCACCACCTGTTGACTGGTGAAGAGGAGGTCGCGACCCATCGACAGATCGAGCGAGAAATCGAGCGAACGGCCGTCGGCGGTGAGGATCAATCCATGGGCCGTAAAGTCGCTGCTTTCGTGCTCGTGGATCATTTCGTTTCTTTGCGCCTGCCAGGAAATCTGCCATTGAGATCCCTGTTCGTCGACAGATGTCCGCTCACTCGATCTCATTCCATCGACACGCCGCGACAAGCATGGTTCGTTCATCGCGACGCCCTGCCTCCCGGCAAGTAAAGCCAGCATCCTTGTCAGCAGTGCAGCGATCAGCGAAACCAGCCTAAAGCGTTCATTGTCCGCCAAACTAGGCAACACAGGTTGATCGACCGTTAGTTTATTGAATAAATTACTGAAAGTTGGCAAATCGTGATAATCGATCTCGTGCACTTGGCGGTAGTCGTGGCTGGCACTCAAGACCACGGTGGCTTGCTCGATCTTCATCGTCGGCTCCTGGCAGGTAACACACGGCTTGCTGCAAAAGCCGTGCCATAGACAGAGTACGGTCGTTTGCCGGCGATTCTTTCCAAAAGCGGCAAGCGCTGCCGGAAGGCGGCAACAATCCCCGGCAAGAAGCGGCTAAAAACTCGCTGGAACTCAAGTCGCCGTCTAAACTGCCGTTGATAGCTGCTGAAGATTGATTTATCGATGCAACGGTTGTTCCGCCGCATCGAGAGCCAAGAACATGACCTTCATCCTTTGCCCCCTTGACGGCAGCACTCCCCACTTGCCCTGCGGTTGGCAAGCGAGCGTTCCATCGATCCAGCTGGCGCTGGCGATTGACCCCGGCCAGGTGCGGGCAGCCGCCGATGAACTGCCTCCTCTGTCGCCAATGCCACTGCGGGACGTGTCGATGCGCAGCGCGTGCCGCATCGAGCAGAACGTCTCGACAATCGCTTCGGCGGTGACCGCGATCCGCCGCGAGGAAATTCAATCACAGAGCTGGCGAACCCGGTCACAAGCGCTGCGCGACCTAGCCGGGTTTTATATCCACAACGACCGGCATGATGACCTCATCGGTGTGCGCGGCACCGCCCGGCCCCAGAATGGCAACCCGCACATCCCGCTGTTGATCGGTGGGCAGCGCACCAGCGATCCGCCTGACGATCAGGCACCTGTCGGCATGCTGTCTTTCAGCAAGCAGCGATGCCGCCAGCGCAGCGGCATTTTGCTGCAGACCGATTGGCAACGGACTGAGCGTGCAGTCTTTCTCCTGGCGCGCGACTCGACAAGACCAGCGACGCCACCGGTGGCAGCCCATTGACCCATACACCACAAACGGTGCGCAAATTCCTGCTCTGGCCGCCGCGGCCCCGGTTCGGGCGGCCACTCGGCGGCGAAGGCCAATGGTCAAGCCACCGCAAAACCGGACTCGCGACGATCGCGCCAGCCCGACAGGCGCTTGGCTACGCGATCGTCAAGCCGCCGCTGCCCAAGCCACACAGCGGTTGCCGCTGGCAATTTTCAGCCCGGGGAAACCCTCTGTTCGACCGTCGTCACGCCGACCCGGCAGCGGATACGCCCGCTTTGCCAAGTCGAGATCGCTTCACGAAGAATGAATGCACATTCCAGGTCAACGCGGTCTTTCGTTTTTGAGCGCGCGATCATTGATGGATATAGCGTTTTTTTGCAAACGAAGGAGTTTCATTACCAGCCATCTCGGCATGCTGGGCAACATGGTGTTGGCGCTCGTCTGCTCGATAGCGGCCGCAGCGGAGCACAGGTCGGTCGATGAAGACGCGGTCAAGGCCGCTTATGTCTATAACTTCGCAAAATTCGTCGACTGGCCCGATGAACTTTGGAGCAAATCGACCACCGTGCGCGTGTGCGCTACCGGTGCGCGCAACGCCTTTTTTCATGCCCTGACCGCTCTCGATCCCCGGTTGTCGATTCGCGGCAAGGAGATCGAGGTGCGGACGATTAGCCGAGCGCATGAAGCGGCGCATTGCCACCTGCTGGTCGTCACCGGCAGCGAATCGGTCGGCGAATGGCTGCGCCATGCTCGAACCTTGCCGGTGCTCACCGTCGGCGACGCCGAAGGATTCGCGACAGTCGGCGGCGTCATCGGCCTGTTTGTCGAAAGAGGAAAAGTGAAGTTCGAAATCAATCAGGACGCCGCCCTGCGCGCCGGCATCAAACTCAGTTCGCGCTTGGTGAAATTGGCGCGACCGGTCAAGGACGACTCGAAAGACAGCCGATGAAATATTTGTTCAGCCACCTCCATCGACTACCCGCGATCAAGGACAAACTGCTACGAATTAACCTGATCAGCACCGGCACGTCGTTTCTGGCGGCGATCGTTCTGCTGATCGGGTTCGACTACCTCAATCTCGGCAGTGAACTGGTCGAAGACGGCAAGGTGAAAGCCGGCTTGATCGCGCACCATAGCGTCGCCGCCCTGCTGTTCGATGATAAGCAGACGGCCAGCGAACTGCTCGGCTCACTCAAGGCCGATAAACAGGTCATCCAGGCGTCGTTGTGGGATGACCAAGGACGCCTGGTTGCCAGTTATCACGCCGAAGCTCATCCCTCACCGCTCTTGCCTTTGCCTAAACAGGGGCACACGCTGGGTTGGACGGTGCTCGACATCGCCCTACCGCTGCTCAGCGACGAACAAAGAGTCGGCACCGTTTCACTGCATCTCGACCTGCTGCCGCTTTATCAACGGTTGACGGAACATGCGCTGTCCTTCTCGCTGGTGATCCTGATCGCCTTGGCAATTTCACAGATTTTTCTTTCCCGGATGAACCGCTTCATCACCGCGCCGATCGACCGCTTGGTCGACTTGATGGGCAGAGTGTCGCAACAAGGCAATTACAGCCTGCGGGCGAAAATCGAGTCCAACGACGAAATCGGCCACTTGGCCAGCGTGTTCAATGAGATGCTTGACCAGCTCGCCGAGCGCGACCACCATCTGGCAGCTCATTCCGAGGAGTTGCAAAAAGCGAAGGAGCTGGCGGAAGAGGCCAACCGAGCCAAGAGCAGGTTCCTGGCGGCGATGAGCCACGAAATTCGCACCCCGATGAACGGTATTCTCGGCATGACCGAATTGTTGCGCGAGACACCGCTTAGTGTGCAGCAGACGCGTTTTGCCGACGCCGTTTACCAATCCGGCGAACACCTGTTGAAAATCATCAACGACATACTCGATTTTTCGAAGATCGAAGCCGGCAAAATGGAAATCGAGCAGATCAACTTCAACCTCCGGCAACTGGTCGAGGATGTCGCCAATCTCTTTGCCCGTCCTGCCGAGCTGAAGCGCGTCGAAATCCTGTGCAGCGTGCCGCATGACCTGCCGGTCGCGGTCAAGGGCGACCCGATGCGGTTGCGCCAGATCATCACCAACCTGGTCAGCAACGCCGTCAAATTCACCGCTGAAGGGGAAATCATCATTCGCGTCCAATTGATCGACGAAGATCAACAGCAGGCGACACTCCGCTTCGAAGTCCAGGATACCGGCATCGGTATCGGCGAGGAAGCGCAAAGCCGGCTGTTCGGCGCTTTCGTACAGGTCGACAATTCGACGACCCGTCGATTCGGCGGCACCGGCCTTGGCTTGGCCATCTCGCGGCGGCTGGTCGAAATCATGGGCGGCCAACTCGGTCTGGTCAGCCAGGAAAACGTCGGAACGCTGTTCTGGTTTGAATTGACCTTGCCCAAACAGGACGCCGATGCCCGTATCGTGGTCGATTTGACCGAGCGCCTGAAGGGTTTATCGGTGCTGGTCGTTGACGACAACGCCACCAATCGTGAAATTCTGTCTCACCAGTTGCAAGGCTGGACAATGCGCTACACCGGTGCAGCCAGCGGTCAGGATGCCCTGCGACTGCTGGAGCGATGGAATGGACACGGCTGTGATCTGGCGATCCTCGACTTGCATATGCCCGGCATGGATGGTTTCGACGTCGCCCGCGCGATTCACGCCGACCGTCGCTATGCCAGACTGCCCTTGGTGATGCTCTCTTCAGTCAGTGTCGATGCCACCAACCCGGACCGACAAAGCGCCTCGATCGATTGCTATCTGACCAAACCGGTTCGGCAATCCGACCTCTTCGACGCGATCGCCACCGTCTTTTCAACGACCCCCGTCCGCTCGTCGCCCCGCGTCGATCCGGCCCTGTCAGCTTCCAAAACAGCCTTGCTTCCGCCCGGAAAGCGGGTGTTGATCGCCGAGGACAATCCGGTCAATCAAAGTGTCGCCAAAGCAATGCTCGACTCGTTGAATGTGGCCCATGCCTTGGCCGATAATGGTCGGACGGCCCTTGAGCGCTTGCGCAACGAATCGTTCGACCTGGTGCTGATGGATTGCCAGATGCCGGAAATGGATGGTTTCGAGGCCAGCCATCAAATCCGTTTGCGTCAGCAGCGCGGTGAATTGCCGCCGTCCCTACCGATCATCGCCCTGACCGCCAACGCCGTCGAAGGCGATCGGGAACGTTGTCTGGCAGCCGGTATGGACGATTATCTGAGCAAACCTTTCAGCCGCGAGAGCCTGCAGACGATCCTGTCGCGCTGGCTACAGCCTTCGGCCCCGGCTGTCGTCGACACCTCAATTGACCGTCGGCATCCGTCGATCGCCGCCAACGACCGCTTTCCGGCGATCGAGACCGCCAATGTGGCGACATTGAATCCACGGGCGCTGGAGACAATCCGCCGCTTGCCCGGCGCCAATGGCGCGGCACTGGTCGGCAAGGTGATTGCCGCCTTTCTTGACGATACCCCGAACCGTTTGGCACAAATTCGCACCGCGGTCGACAGTGGTGACGCCGACGCCTTGCGCAAGGCGGCGCACGGCATGAAATCGAGTAGCGCCAACGTTGGCGCCGAAGTGCTGGCGGCACTGTGCAAGGAACTCGAATCGATAGGCCGTGCCGATACGGTCGCCGGTGCGGCTGAATTGCTGAGCCGCGCCGACACGGAACTCGAAAAAGTAATCGCCGCGCTTTGCGAGGAACCAGAGTGTCTGGCGGTGATCCGATGAGCCATCGGCATCCGCTCCGGCTTGTCTTGCTTTTTTCCTGGAGTTGGTGATGAAGAAATCAGCTGTCATCCTTTCCGCACTGATGCTGGCGGCGGTGGTGGCACACGGTGGGGAAGAGATTCGTGTCGGTGGCGGCGGCGCGGCGATGCTCGGCGTGTTCCAACCGGTGAAGCCTCATTTCGAAAAAGCAACCGGCATTGCCCTGATCAATCTTCAGTCCTCCCCCAAGGGCGGGTTGGTCAATTTGCTCGAAGGCCGCGTGGACCTCTCGGCCGCCGCCCATTCGCTCGACAGCATCCTTTTGGCCTTGGCTGCGGACAGGATGTCGATCGACAAATCGCAACTGGTTGAACATCGTATCGGCATCAACCGGACCACGGTGATCGTTCATCCGAGCAATCGCGTCTCCCAACTCAGCCGGGAGCAGCTCAAAGGGATATTCACCGGCAAGCTCAGCAACTGGCAAGAGGTCGGCGGCGACGACCGGGAGATCCTGGTCGTCTGGGGACGGGGCACGCCTGGCCAGAACAGCGAATTCATCACCCGGGTGCTCGACGGCGAGTCAGTCACCAAGGATGCCCTCGAATCAACCAACTATAACGAGATCAAGGAAACGGTGGCTGCGACGCCGGAAGCGGTGGGGATCAATCCAAAGAGCGTTGCCGATTCGACGATTCGGCTGGTGGACACCGATGCGCCCCTCTCGACACCGATTGTCGCCGTCACCCTGGGCAAACCATCGGCAAAAGTACGCAAACTTCTCGATTACCTGCTCGGCGAAGGCCGAGCTCACATCCGTCAATGAGAGCTTATTCACGGCACCACGGTCAATGAGCTCCGAGCGATCCAGCCGATGAACATCCGCCACAAATTGTTGTTCTCCGGGGCGGTGACTGTGCTGGGCATCGCCACCATCTCGGGCGTCAGCCTATGGGGGATGCGGCTCGTAGAAGATCAATTGCTGGTATTGATCGAGCACGCCACACCCCACCAACTGCGTAGTCTCGAATTGCAGCGCAGCCTGCAAGAACAAGTCACCGACCTGCTCAAGGTGGCGGCTGCCGAAACTTCCGACGATCTGCGGGCGGCGGGCCGCGACGCCGAAAAAAGCGCCGCCGAAACTTCACTGCTGGAAAATACCCTGATTCTGCTGGATGGTAACCGTGTCAATCAAGATACTCGTCAAACCATCCGTCAATTGCAAAGTTTGTCCACTGAAACGCTAGAGGCAACGACCGAGCGACTGCGCGCCGAGGAAGCAGCACGCCAGGCGGCGGCGGTAGTGCGGGTCCGCTTGCAGGAAGTGGCTCGACGGCTCGGCGAACTCAGCACATCGATGAACGCCCTGGCGGCGCGGCAGATCCTGCAAACCAATGAAAAAGCCCGCGCATTGACGCAAGAATTGAGCGACATGACCGACGCTCGCGACCTGCTCAAGGACGTCCAGTTCGCGCTGATCGAATTACGCAAGGCCGATTCCCGCAAAGAGCTACTGATTGCCCGCAGCAAACTCGACACCGCATTCAACCGATTCGCCAAAAATCGATTGGTGGCCAATGAGTACCCGGGAATTTTGGCGACCAAACGTGTGCTCGACGAAATCCGCGCGCTGAGCGGCGCCACCATCGAGGCGCAAAACGCCCTGATCCGCCAAGGCGGCGATAACGACAATGAACTGGAGCAGACCTTCAATCGGCGGATGCAGGAACTCGAAAGCCGGATGAACGTGGCAACCGCCACCCTCGGTCAGGAAATCACGCTGCTCCAGGCGCGCCATTCCTATCAAAGCGACGCGCGTGACGCTTCGCTGCAACAATCGATCGTCACTGGCGACACGGTGACACTCAATGGCGCGCTGATTTCACTCAATCTTCAAATCAGCATTTTGAGTCAGGAGTTACTGGCCGCACGCGCGCGGCCAGAATTGGCGCATCTCACCGCCCGACTCGGCAGCGCACTGAACGACAGCCAGGCAATCTGCAAAAAACTGCGCCGGGTCCTGGCCACCGCCTCGCCAGTCGAATTACGTCAACTCGACGCCGTCGCTGATGCGTTGACCCGCATCGGGCACGAGTTTCTCGGCAAGCAGGGCATCGTCGATCAATTGCATCAAGGACTGGCGGTTCGTCAAAAAGCCCAGGCGATCGGGCAACGTCTGCAGGCTCTGGCCTCTCAACACCGCAACCAGGGCCGTCAAGGAATCGCCGCCACGGAGTCGGCACAAGAAGCGGCAATGATGTCATTACGAAAAACCATGTTGCGCAACGAAACGGCGATGATGCTTGCCGCGCTACTGGCCTTGCTGACCGTGGTCGTAGGCGGCATCCGGATCATCAGAGCACTGACCGAACCGACCGCCCGCTTACTGGCCTTGATGCGCCAAGTATCACAAAGAGGCGATTATGCGATGCGGACAGGCATCGACTCCGGTGACGAGATTGGTGAACTGGCCGCCGGGATCGACCGGATGCTCGACCAGATCGAAGGTCGCGATCAGGAGCTGGCCAAACATCGTGATCAGCTCGAACAGGATGTGCTGGCGCGCACCGCCGACCTGCAACAGGCCAAAGAACTCGCCGAAGCCGGCAGCCGGGCAAAAAGCGACTTTCTGGCGACGATGAGCCATGAAATCCGTACCCCGATGAACGGCATTCTCGGAATGACCGAATTTCTGGGCGGCACGACGTTGACCCCGCAGCAACAGCGTTTGAACGACGCCGTATATCGCTCGGGCGAACATTTGTTGGCGATCATCAACGACATTCTCGATTTCTCGAAAATCGAGGCCGGAAAACTTGAAATCGACGATACCGTTTTCGATCTGCACGAACTCGTTTCCGATGTCGCCTACCTGTTCGCCTCGCCGGCCGAAACCAAGGGTTTGCGCTTGAGTTGTGTGCTGGCCGACGATTTGCCACGTGCGGTACGCGGCGATCCGCTCCGTTTGCGCCAGATTCTCAGCAATCTGGTGAATAACGCCGTCAAATTCACCGAAAGCGGTTCAATAACCATCGATATCAGTTCGATCGGCGAAAATCAGCGCGGAATACGCCTGCTTTTCTCGGTCACCGACAGCGGTCTCGGCATCTCCGCGCAAGAAAGAAATCGTCTGTTCACCCCCTTCAGCCAAGCCGACAGCTCGACGACCCGTCGCTTCGGTGGCAGCGGTCTGGGGCTGGCGATCGCCAAACGACTGGTGGAAATGATGAGCGGTGAAATCGGACTGGATAGCGAGCCCGGTCGCGGAACACGGTTCTGGTTCGCGTTGACGCTGCGTCAGGTGACCAGCCCGATGCCTGCCACCGCCATGGTCGCCAAAGAAACGCCCACCCGGGTCACGCCGTTGGCCGGGCATATCCTGATCGTCGAAGACAATCCGGTCAATCAAGCCGTTGCCGTCGCTATGCTCGAATCGCTCGGCTTGACTTACGCGCTGACCGAAAACGGACGTCAGGCCCTTGAGCGGGCGTCGAACGAACGTTTCGATCTGATCCTAATGGATTGTCAAATGCCTGAAATGGATGGGTTTGCCGCCACGGTCGAACTGCGCGCCAAGCAACGTGCGGGTCTGCTGCACGAACCGCTGCCGATCGTCGCGCTGACTGCAAACGCCGTAGCCAGTGATCGCGAACGCTGTCTGGCTGCCGGAATGAACGACTATCTCAGTAAACCGTTTCGACGCGATCAACTGATGACGACACTGGCGCGCTGGTTGCCACGGCTGGCCCTGTCGGCGCATCCCACCGATCCGGTGGCGCTGCCCGGTATCACCCCGGCACCAGACGAAACGCTGATCGACCACGGCGCACTCGATAACATCCGGCAGTTGCCAGGAACCGACGGTAACCGGCTGGTGGATCGGGTGATCGATGCCTATATTAAGGACACGCCGCTGCGCCTATCGCAATTGCAGGCTGCCAATCTGGCCGGCGACCTGCAAGCGCTACGCAAAGCAGCGCATACCCTCAAATCGGCCAGCGCCAACGTCGGCGCCAAGCGGTTGTCCCGGCTGTGCCAGGAAATCGAAGAAAGCGCCCGAAATGGCCATTTCGACGGCATTTTAGAACGGCTGACCAGCGTCAATGACGAATTTCCGCGTGTGCGGGTGGCACTCGACGCGCTGCGACACAACACTTGTGCCTTTCCTTCAATGGCCGGGGAAACCGGTCAACTTTCCTGAGTGCTCCTGACCACCAATCCACTCGCCAATAGGGATTGGGTTAGAATGAAAAGTTACTATTTTTATCATGCTCAAACACTCGCTCTCGTCATCGCCTCTCTCGAATCATTCATGCCGTGAGTCCTTACTCTTTCAGTCCGGAACGCCATTCCCGCTTTTATCTGGCGTTCCCGGCGACGGGATCGGCGTCGATGACCACTAACACCAGTAACATCACGAATCCGGGCACGGAGCTGCTCCAACAGCGTTTGGCCGCGCAAATGCTGCATTTGGCTTATTCGCGCCTGTTGCTCTCGGTGGTGTTGTCCTTGGCGGTAACCCTGCTGTTCATCGACCTGCTGCACCCCTATTTCAGCCATGAGCGTTTGTTCCACGTGGCGCTGGTGATCCTGTCGGTCAATCTCTGCCGCCTAGCGCTATGGTTTTGGCACCGCCACTTCACGCCTGACGACGAGGCGACCCCCATCTGGGCACGACGATTTTTCATTAGCGCCATCGCCGCCGCCGCCGCGTGGTCGTTCAGCGTCGTCTGGCTGCTCGAAGGCGCCGGCGGCATCGAAATGGCGTTCCTGATCGTCTGGGTGATCGCCGTCACCGCCGTCGCCAGCACCTCTCTGGCCTCTCATCTCCCTTCGGTGGTCTCATTCGTGATTACCGCCTTGCTGCCGATCGGCACCTCGTTGCTGATCGACGGAAACGGCATGGTGCGAATCGTCGGCTTGGCGGTTTACGGAGCGCTGATCGCGCTGGTCCTGACCGCTTATACCAGTTACACCACCACCCGGAAAATCTTGCTCGGCGACATCGAACGTTCTGCAGCGCTGGCCGAAGCCGCCGCCGCCCGCCAGACGGCGGAAGCCGCCAGTCAGGCGAAAAGCGATTTTCTCGCCACCATGAGTCATGAAATTCGTACGCCGATCAACGGCATCATCGGAATGACCGAGCTGTTGCGCACCACCCCCCTCTCCGCCAAGCAACAACGCTTCGCCGATGCCGCCCATCAGTCGGGACAACATTTGCTGGCGATCATCAGCGACATTCTGGATTTTTCCAAGATCGAGGCCGGCAAGCTTGAACTCGAGCGCATCCCGTTCAGTTTGCTCGAACTGATCGACAGCATCGAGACACTGTTTGCGCCGGTGGCGGCGGCCAAGGGCTTACGGCTGACATGCGATATTCCGGCCGATCTGCCAGCACAGGTGATCGGCGATCCGGTGCGCCTGCGCCAGATTCTGAGCAATCTAATCAACAATGCCGTCAAATTCACCGATAGCGGTGGTGTCAAAGTTCGCATAGGTACGTTACGCCAGGATCAATCAACAGTCATCTGCCGTTTCGAAATCGAAGACAGCGGCGTCGGGATCAGCGAGCAGGAACAGGGAAATCTATTCAATGCCTTCGTCCAGGCTGACAGCTCGACGACGCGTCGCTTCGGCGGCAGTGGCCTCGGACTGGTGATCGCCAAGCGTTTGTTGGCCTTAATGGACGGTCGGATCGGTCTGCAAAGTCAGCCCGGCCAAGGGACATTGTTCTGGTTCGAATTGCCGCTCGGCAAGCCCATTCTTCCCGAATTGCCAGGAGTATCGACACCGAGACGGGACGATTCGCCGATACCGACGACACTCGGCGGCCGAGTACTGGTCGCCGAGGATAACCCGGTCAATCAAGCGGTTGTTTCAGCGATGCTAGAATCGCTGGGCGTTGTTTGTCAGCTCGCCGAAAATGGCCGTATTGCCGTCGACCGCCTGCAGACCGACTCTTTCGACCTGCTGCTCATGGATTGTCAAATGCCTGAAATGGATGGATTTTCAGCGACGGCCATTATTCGTGAACGTGAACGGGCCGCTCACCGGTCCAAAAAATTGCCCATTGTCGCGTTGACCGCCAACGCTGTCGCCGGAGATCGTGAACGCTGCCTGGCGGCTGGCATGGATGACTATCTCAGCAAACCGTTTACGCGCGAGCAACTGTCGAGCATTCTGGTGCGCTGGTTACCGCGCGAGGTGGTCTGTGCGGCACCTCCGGCAACCTGTCCGCCAGATGCTGTGCCGCTGACCTTGCCCGCCCTCGACCCGACATCCCTCGACACTTTCCGACAGATGCCGTCAGCCGATGGAGTCTGCTCGTTCAACAAAGTGATCGCAGCCTACCTGGCCAACACACCGCGGCAATGGCAGCGCCTTTGCGCCGCCGCGAACGCCGGCGACCGGCAAGCATTGCGCACGGAGGCGCGCGACTTGGTTTCAAGCAGCGCCAATGTCGGCGCCGCGCGCTTGTCCGCCCTCGCCCGCGAGTTGGAAGTCATCGGCGGCAAGGGCCTGATCGACGACGTAAAACCAATATTAACCACTTTCGAACAAGAATTGACGCGCGTCCTCGCCGCCTTGGCCGCCCTCAAATGAAGGGACTCCACAATGCCCATGAGTGAAAATCGCGCGCTGCCCGTGGCCCTGATCGTCGACGACGATTACGTGATGCGCATGCTGGAACGGGAAACACTGGCTCAATTCGGCTTTGAAGTGGTCGAAGCCGAAGACGGCGAACAAGTATTGGCGATGTTCGACCAATCGCCACCCAATCTGGTCCTGCTTGACGTCGAAATGCCGGGAATAGACGGCTTCGAGGTCTGCAAGCGCTTGCGCCAGGTCTGGGACATGACGCATGTGCCGGTAATCATGGTCACCGGCATGGACGACCTGGCGTCGATCAACCGCGCCTACGATTCCGGCGCCAACGACTTTGTCGCCAAACCGATCAACTGGCCAATCCTCGGGCATCGGGCACGCTACGTATGGCGTTCGGCGCAGGCCGCCCGTCAACTGAACGAGCTCAAGGAAAAGCAGGCGGCGATCATGCAGGCGATTCCGGATATGATTTTCGTGATCGATCGGCAAGGCGTCTATCTCGATTACAAAGAGGGTTTTGCCACCACGGCGTTCGTTCCGCCAAACGAGTTCCTCGGCAAAAACATGACCGAAGTCCTCCCCGCCGAGACGGCGACCCTGATTCAGCAGCACATCAATCAGGCCTTGCTGCAGAACAATTTGCAATCGGTGGTATACAAATTGCCGCTCGCAGACGGCATTCATCACTACGAAGGGCGGATCGCTCCCAATGGCAGCGACAAAGTCGTGATCGTCGTGCGCGACATTACCGCCCAGAAACTGAACGAAGACCGCATCCGACGGCTCGCCTACTTCGATACACTGACCGGCATGCCCAACCGGCAAAGTTTCCTCGAACGGCTCGACAGCGAGCTGTTGCGCGCGACTCGCAGCAAACGCCGGGTCGCCCTGCTGTTTCTCGACCTCGACGGTTTCAAGCGCATCAACGACACCCTCGGACACACCGTCGGCGACTATCTGCTGCAAGCGGTCGCTGAACGGATGAAGGAGAAATTGCGCACCAGCGATTTCATTTCCCGACCGGCTTTGGACGACAGCAGTCTGCACTTTGCCCGACTCGGCGGCGACGAATTCACCGTTGTTCTGCCCGACGTGGATGATGTGCAGACGGTCAGTTTGGTGGCGGCGCGTCTGCAAGCCTTGCTGTCTCAACCATTCGTCATCGGCCCCCAGGAAATTGCCGTCACCTCGAGTATTGGCATCGCCATCTTTCCGGCCGATGGCGAGGACGGCGCGACGCTGCTCAAGCACGCCGATACCGCGATGTACCACGCCAAGGATCAGGGGCGCAACAATTGGCAAATGTACGACCAATCGCTGACCACCCGCACCAGCGCCCGTCTGGCACTTGAAAGCGACATTCGCAAAGGGCTCGAACGCGGCGAATTCTATTTGCTGTACCAACCGCAGGTCGATGCCGAAAGCGGACGGATCGTCGGCGTCGAAGCCTTGATCCGTTGGCAACATCCGGAACACGGCGTCGTTTCACCAGCCCAGTTCATCCCGGTGGCCGAAGAAAGCGGCCTGATCGTCCCGATGGGCGAATGGGTGCTCAACGAAGCATGCTCCCAGGTCGTTCGCTGGCAGGAGCGCGCCGCGAACGCCCCGCGGGTGGCGGTCAATATCTCGGCCCGGCAGTTGCGCAGCGCCAATTTCCTTGACAAGGTCGCCGCCACGATCATCGCCACCGGTATCGCACCCGAACGACTGGAGCTGGAACTGACCGAAAGCATCCTGATGGACCCGGAAGCGCGGCAGGTCCAGGGGCTGTATCGTCTTCGGCAACTCGGCGTGCATTTTTCGATCGACGACTTTGGCACCGGTTATTCATCGCTGTCCTACATCAAGCGCTTTCCGATCGGCATGCTCAAGATCGACCAGAGCTTCGTCCGGGGACTGCCGGACAGCGTCAACGACGCTGGCATCGCCACCGCGGTAATCGCCATGGCGCGCAACATGCAACTGGAAGTGATCGCCGAAGGGGTCGAAACGCTGGCGCAGCTCGAATTCCTTCGCCAAGCCCAGTGCCCGAAAGTTCAGGGCTATCTTTTCAGCCGCCCCCTGGCGGCGGACGATGTCGAAAATCTGCTACGTGCCGGCAAAATCGTATTGCCCGAGTCAACGACCGTGCCCTGACAGCCGTCATCAACCTGTTCAGGAACATCGCCACCGGACCGTCAACTGACATAACGGACACGACGCTTACCGCACACCGGCTGAATCACCGTGCCAGGGCCGGTGGGGGTAAGAATCGATCCGTTATAATTTTCACTTTTCTCCTCCAAACGCCCATCCATGGAACTCGCTAAGAGCTTCGAACCGGCAGACATTGAGCGTCGCTGGTATCCCGTCTGGGAAAATGCCGGCTATTTCGCCGCCGGCCTCGACCCCACCGTCAGGCAAGCCTTCTGCATCCTGCTGCCGCCACCGAACGTGACCGGTACGCTGCACATGGGTCATGGTTTCAATCAGACGATCATGGACGCGCTCACCCGCTTCCATCGCATGCGCGGCGACAACACCTTATGGCAGCCCGGCACCGACCACGCCGGCATCGCCACCCAGATCGTCGTCGAACGGCAGCTCGACGCTCAGGGTATTTCGCGTCACGACCTCGGTCGCGAGAAATTTCTCGACAAAGTCTGGGAATGGAAAGCGTATTCGGGCGACACCATCACCCGTCAGATGCGCCGCCTCGGCACCTCGCCCGACTGGCGTCGCGAACGGTTCACCATGGACAGTGGGCTGTCGAAGACGGTGACCGAAACCTTCGTCCGCCTCTATCAGGAAGGCCTGATCTACCGCGGCAAACGACTGGTGAACTGGGATCCGGTACTGCAAACCGCCGTTTCCGATCTCGAAGTGGCGCAAGAGGAGGAACCGGGCGAGCTGTGGCACATCCGTTATCCGCTGGCCGACGGCAGCGGCGCATTGACTGTCGCCACGACCCGCCCCGAAACGATGCTCGGCGATACCGCGGTGATGGTCCATCCGGAAGATGAACGCTACCGTCACCTGCTCGGCAAGACCGTCAGACTGCCTTTATGCGACCGCGAGATCCCGATCATCGCCGACGCCTATGTCGACCTGGCGTTCGGCACCGGCTGTGTCAAGGTCACTCCGGCGCACGACTTCAACGATTATGCCGTCGGCCAGCGCCACAAACTGGCGATGATCCCGGTCTTCACACTTGATGCGCGGATCAACGACAACGCCCCGGCCGTCTACCGCGGTCTCGATCGTTTCGAGGCCCGCAAACGGGTGGTCGCCGATCTTCAAGCGCAAGGGTTGATCGACAAGATCGAGGCGCACACCCTGAAAATTCCGCGTGGCGACCGCACCGGCGCGATCATCGAACCGATGCTGACCGATCAATGGTTCGTCGCGATGAGCAAGCCCGGCGCCGACGGCCAAAGTATCGCGGCCAAGGCGCTGGCCTGCGTCGCCTCGGGCGAAATCCGCTTTTTCCCGGAAAACTGGGTCAACACGTACAACCAGTGGCTGAACAACATTCAGGACTGGTGCATATCCCGGCAATTGTGGTGGGGCCACCAAATCCCGGCCTGGTATGGCGACGAAGGCCAACTGTTTGTCGCCCACGACGAAAGCGAAGCTCGCCAAGCGGCCACCGAGCAAGGGTATCACGGGCCATTGCAACGCGATCCCGACGTGCTCGACACGTGGTACTCCAGTGCGCTGTGGCCATTCTCGACGCTCGACTGGACAGCGCAGTGGCCGGCCGAATCCAACCCCGCTCTCGATCTGTACCTGCCCTCAACCGTGCTGGTCACCGGCTTCGACATCATCTTCTTCTGGGTGGCGCGAATGGTGATGATGACCCGCCATCTGACCGGCAAAATCCCTTTCAGGCATGTCTATGTGCATGGACTGATCCGCGACGCCGAAGGTCAAAAAATGAGCAAGTCGAAGGGCAACGTCCTCGACCCGATCGACCTGATCGACGGCATCGACCTGCCGAAGCTGATCGAAAAACGCACCACCGGCCTGATGAATCCGAAACAGGCCGAGCAGATCGAGAAGCGCACTCGCAAGGAATACCCGGGAGGAATTCCGGCCTTCGGCACCGACGCCTTGCGGTTTACCTTTTTGTCGCTGGCCAGCCCGGGCCGCGACATCAAGTTCGACCTCGGTCGCTGCGAAGGTTACCGGAATTTCTGCAACAAGCTGTGGAACGCCAGCCGCTTCGTGCTGATGCATACCGCCGGTCGCGACCTCGAGGTCGACGCGGACTCGCCGGACGCTTGTGCTAGCCGCTGGCGCTTCTCGTTTGCCGACCGCTGGATCGTCAGCTTCCTGCAACGCACCGAAGCGGCGGTCGCTCAGCATTTCGCCGACTACCGCTTCGATTTGCTGGCGCGGGCCATCTACGAATTCGTCTGGGATGAATTTTGCGACTGGTACGTCGAGATGGCGAAAACGCAATTGCAAAGCGACGACGAGGCCGTGCTACGCGCCACCCGCCGGACGCTGGCCCGCGTCCTCGAAGCAGTGCTGCGTTTGGCGCACCCGCTACTGCCTTTCATCACCGAGGAACTCTGGCAAGCGGTGGCGCCGATCGCCGGTCGCAAGACACACGACTCCGTGATGCTGGCCGCCTATCCGCAAGCGCAAATGGACAAGATCGACGCCGCGAGCGAAAGCCGGATGCAGCAACTCAAGGAGATCGCGTATGCATGTCGCAATCTGCGCGGCGAGATGAATCTGTCGCCGGCGGTGCGTGTGCCGCTGTTGATGCAAGGTGATGCGACTGTGCTCGACGATTTCGCGCCGTACCTCAAAGCCCTTTGCAAACTGTCGTCGGCCGAAACCGTCACCACCTTACCGGACCATGCCAACGCCCCGATGGCCATCGTCGGCGAAACCCGCCTGATGTTGCAGGTACAGATCAACCTGGTCGCCGAAGGCGAGCGGCTGGACAAGGAGATCGCCCGGTTGCACGCCGAAATCGGCAAAGCCCGGGAAAAACTGGCCAACGAGCGCTTTGTCAGCCGCGCCCCGACATCGGTCGTCGAACAGGAAAAGAATCGGCTCGATGCCTTCATCGCCACGCTGGAAAAACTCGAGCCGCAACGCCAGCGACTCAAGGACAGCCAGACCGCCGGCTAACCGGCCGGCAATCCGTCAACCCTCGACCTCCACCGGCAACAAGCCGCGTAGCGCATTGCCGACAAAGACCTGACCGCCAGCGCGCAGGTCTGTCGGCCAAAGCACCTGTTCGCTGGCGCGACCGGCGTCGAGCAGGCTCTGCCGCAAAACACCGGGCAGCAGACCGCAGGACAACGGTGGCGTCAACAGCCGGCCCTCGCGTTCGACGAACAGATTACTGCGCGCCCCTTCGCAAACCTCGCCGCGCGCATTCAGAAAAATGACGTCGAAAACCTCCGGGCGACCGGCGACGGCGGCCAACGCCCGCTCATAAGCGGCGCGGGCGGTGGTCTTGTGACGCAACAGATAGTTATCGGCGTCCAGGAGGTGCTGGGCAAGGACCACCCGCCATGCCCGGTCGCTCGGCGGAAGAAAGGGTTCGGCGAGCAGCCGATGCTCTCCGGCGTGCGTCAGTGTCAGACGAACCCGAAAAACGCCCTGCGGCCGACTGTCGGCTTGGCGGTGCAGCGCCGCGACAATCGCCGGCAAATCGCAGACAAAGCCAAGCGCGTCGGCCGAACTCCGCAAACGGTGGAGATGACCGGCCAGCCGTGGGAACACGCCGTCTTCGAGGCGCAAGGTTTCGACCAAGGCGAAACCAGGGTCGTAACCGGTCAGAAATCGCGCTTTCAGGATACATTCGGCGTATTCGCCAGCCGGATCGGCCTCGGCGACGATGCCGCTGCCCACGCCCAGCCGACCTTGCGTGCCGCCATCGAATTCCAAGGTGCGAATGGCGACATTGAAGCGACAGTCGCCGTTCGGTGCCAGCCAGCCGAAAGCGCCGGTGTATAAGCCACGGGGCAGCGGCTCGAGTTCGGCCACCCGCTGCATGGCGCGCAATTTCGGCGCGCCGGTGATCGAGCCGCACGGAAAAAGAGCGGCGAACAGTTCTGCCAGCGAAACGCCGGGCAGGTCGGCGCTGACCGTCGACACCAGTTGCCACAGCGTCGGGTAGGCTTCGGTCGCAAACAACGCCTCGACCCGTACCCGGCCCGGTTGAGCCAGTCGTCCGAGATCGTTGCGCAGCAGATCGACGATCATCACATTCTCGGCACGTTCCTTCTCCGAGAGCAGCAGCCCGGCACGGGCCCGGTCGTCCTCCTCGGCCGTGGCACCGCGCGGGGCGGTCCCTTTCATCGGGCGGGTACGCACCCGATCACCGCGACGCTCGAAAAACAATTCCGGCGAGAACGAGAGGATGGTCGTCTCCTCGGTTATCAGACAACCGCCATAGCGCACCGGTTGTCGGGAACGCAAGCCGGCGTACAGCGACAGGGGATGCCCGTACACGCGAAAGGTCAACGGAAACGTCAAATTGATCTGATAACAGTCACCGTCAGCAATCCAGCGACGGATTTGCCGGACCTGTTCGCCATACCTCAGTCGATCGACGGCACAGGTCATTTCGGCAACCCCGGCTAGACGCTGCTCCTCGGGCAGCGCCGCCAGACACGTATCAAGGAAGGTGGCCACCGCCGACTGATCGAACGTCCGGGCTTCGTCGAACACCCAGGCAATCAGCGGTGGGCGGCCCGGCGTCGCCTTGACGGTCGCCGCCGGATCGAAGGCGCCGCCAAGCTCATAACGAGCGGCGATCGCCAGCCACCGTCCCTGCTTGGCCGTGGCCTCCAGCTCTGCCAACACGTGGCGCGCAGGAATATCGGCAGAAAATTCGAGAGGACGGCCACCGGTCAGCAGCAAGGCACCGCCGAAATCGTCGTCGAACAGGGCAAACGGCCCGTCAACCGTCGGAATCAAAGCAGCACCTAAGGAGCCTGTCGGACCGACTGATCTACGGTTCCGATGGGCATTTTCCTCCCGATTTCATGTGACATAGGCCCACCCTGCGCCTTGAAATCGGAGAAAACTGCCCTTTCTTCCCCACTCGGCTGGCAACGATCGCGCCAGTCCGACAGCGCTCTAGAGAAAAGCGTCGCCTCGCCCGGCAATTGCTTACTTGCGTTTGATGTAATACTCAAAAACCTGCCTGATCTCGGCGCTGGACAGCAACTCGTTGCCAGTTTGTTTGGCAAACGCCTGAAAATCTTTCACCGAACCCGGGTCGGTGGCCAGCACATGCAGAATCTCGCCACTGCCCATTTCCGCCAAAGCCTTCTTGGTGCGCAAAATCGGCAACGGGCAACTGAGTCCTTGCACATCAAGCTCTCGGTCGTAATGCATCTTCACCGCCGCGAAAAAATAAAGCTGCTTATTCTAAATGCCATTGCCTGACCGTTTCTCTTTCAACTCGTCCGCCAACAACTTTCTCAATTCACGCAAACGGGCATCCACCGCCGATTGCTCGAAAAAATTCCCGTCACCGGCCTGCTGGGCGAAAGTCATTTGTTCGACCGCGGCGCCAAGTTGTCCTTGCAAGACATAAGCCTCCGCTTGTGCCCGATGTTGCTGCAAACGTTTGCCGATCGCGGCAAAGGTCTTCGCCTGCAAGACATGGAGTTTGTCATCGTTGCCATGGATCGCCAACTGCGACGACAGGAAACTCAGGCCCTGCGCATACTGCTTGCCAGCAAGCAAGGCGTCGGCGTAGCCGTAAATCAACGATTTCGCCTGGGGAAAACGTTGCAGGGCTTCGCGATAAACGGCCATCGCTCCGGGCCAATCAGCGGCCGCTCGCCTGATCTCCCCGTGCAGGCGACCGATCATCGGCGAGGACGCTTTCAGGGCCAGCAGAGCGTCCATCGCGCGCTGCGCCGCCGGCCAATCCTTGGCCTGCAGCAAGGCATACGCCAAACCATAACGAATCCCCGCCTCGGACAGGTATTTCTTGTCCCGCAATTGATTGGCCAATTCGCGGACCTGTTCGCCAGGTGACCCGGCTTGCACGCGCAGCTTCGCCCGAACCAGGTGGAATTCCAGACTATCGGCGACCTGACGGTACGACGAATCCTGCGCCCGGTTCTGCATATCAGAGATCCGCTCGAGGGTCAGCGGGTGCGATCGCAGATACACCGGCGCGCTGTTCTCGTACACCCGTCCAGCCTGGAGCAGCCGGCCAAAAAAGTCGCCCATGCCATGCACGTCGAAACCGGCTTGGCGCAAGGTCTGAAAACCGACGCGATCGGCCTCGCGTTCGAAATCGCGACTGTAAGCCAGTTGCGACTGGATTGCGCCGGCCTGCGCCGAGGCGATGGTGGCGTTGGCGATCTGCGAATTGGAACGCGCCGCCAGCACCCCCACCGCCATGGCGATCATCATCGCCAGGGAATTCTGCTTCTCGCGGGCCAGGTTGCGGGCCAAATGATTCTGCTGGACATGGGAAAGTTCATGAGCCAGCACGCCGGCTAGTTCCGATTCCGATTGTGCAGTCAAGATGGTCCCGGTATTGACGCCGATGAATCCGCCGAACATCGCGAACGCATTGATCATGCCGTCGCGAATGGCAAAGAAATGGCACTCGCTGAGCGGATTGGGACTGGCCGCCACCAGCCGGTTGCCGAGTCGATTAAGATAGTCGTTGATGTCGGAGTCATCGATGTAACTCGGCTCGCGCAGCCTGATTTCATTCATTATCCGTTCGCCGATCCGGCGTTCGAGTTGCGGCGACAACTCGGCGCGCGCCGCCTCGCCGAGATCGGGCAATTCGTCGGCAATCGCCAAGGCTTTGACGCCGATCATCGCCGCAAAGGCCATCGTAACAGCGAGTCGGACAGATTTGCTCATGGCTCCTCTTGGCGGCAAGGGACTAAGACGATGCTATGATACCGGCTGTTTTGGCTGGCCGTTGTGACCAAGCGTTACCGCTTTGCGTTACGGCTTCCGTCCTATTCACTGTTCGCTGCCAGGTCCGCGCACATGCCCACCGGCCCGCTCACTCACTTCGATCAACAGGGTCAGGCCCATATGGTTGATGTCGGGGAGAAAACGCCGACCGCCCGCCGGGCGCGCGCCAGCGGCAGGATTTCGATGAAAGCCGCCACGTTGGCGCTGATCGTCGCCGGCACCAGCAATAAAGGGGATGTTCTCGGCGTGGCACGGATTGCCGCCATCCAGGCCGCCAAACGTACGGCCGACTTGATTCCGCTGTGTCACCCTCTAGCTTTGAGCAAAGTGGCGGTCGACTTCGAGATCGATCCGCAGGCCAACGCTGTGCACTGTCGCAGCACCGTCGAATGCATCGGCCGCACCGGCGTGGAAATGGAGGCATTCTGCGCGGTCAGCGTCGGACTGCTGACCATTTACGACATGTGCAAAAGCGTGGACCGGGGCATGCGTATCGATGACATCCGCTTGGTAGAGAAATCCGGAGGAAAATCCGGGCATTGGCTGAGCGACTGACCATGGCGCCTTTCTCTGCCGGAATCGATACCTTGCGCCGCCGCTTGTTGCTTGCCGGCAGTTCCAGTTGGCTGATGGCCCCGCTGCTGAGCCTGACCGGCCTGCGGCCGTCAAGGGTGCTTGCGGCGGATGCTAGTCGACTCGCCTTCACCGCCACTACCCTCGCCGACGCCCTCAAGGCCGCCGGGGTGAACAAGTCGGCGGACAGCGCGCAGATCGTCATCAAAGCGGCGGAGATCGCCGAAAATGGAGCGCAAGTACCGATAGAAATCGTCAGCAACATTCCCGGCAGTCGACAAGCGATGGTTTTTATCGATAAGAATCCTTTGCCACTAGCAGCGAATCTTCATTTTGCCAACGGTGCGCTGCCGCATGTCCGCCTGCAGGTCAAAATGGCCGAGTCTTCGCGCTTACGCGTGGTGGTCAAAGCCACCGACGGAAAGACCTATCATGCCAGCCGCGAAATCAAAGTGACCATTGGCGGCTGCGGCGCCTAAATCGAAGAGCCTGACGATGCCAGAAGCCATCAAGCTGCGCACCAGTTGGCAAGAGGACATCGCCGAAATACGTCTGATGATGCCGCACCCTATGGAAACCGGCCAACGCAAAGACCTGGAATCTGGCAAGCCGGTGGCGGCTCACTTCATCGAAACCTTCATCGTCAGCGCCAATGGCCAGGAACTTGTCCGCGGACAACTGAACACTTCGATCGCGCGTAATCCTCTGTTTTCCTTCTACGCGCGCGGACTCAAAGCGGGCGACCGCATCGAGGTGATCTGGACCGACAACAGAAGCGAAGCACGCCGAGATCAATTCACTCTCGCGGGCAGGTGAGCGGATTGCCCGCCCGTAGGCGCCCAGGAGCCTGTCCGATTTGACCGCGGACGGGCCCACGCCATCTTCTTGAAAACCGTCAAAAGCGGCGCTCGTCCGGTCCTGAGCGCTGCCAGGCAAAAAAAAACCCGCCAGAGGCGGGTACCTAGTTGCTCGTCCGAATCGAATCAGACGCGCGCGATGTTCGAAGCTTGCTTGCCTTTCGGGCCCTGCGTCACGTCGAAAGAAACCTTTTCGCCCTCTTTGAGGGTCTTGAAACCACCCATGCTGATTGCGGAAAAATGAGCGAAGAGATCTTCACTACCATCATCCGGAGTAATGAAGCCGAATCCCTTGGCGTCATTGAACCACTTCACAGTACCAGTTGCCATATAACCACTTCCTTGAAAAAAGACTGAACCCGGGAAAAGCCCGGCATGCATGCTTCTAAGACAATGTTGTTCAAGAGGCTATTCGAGCCGTTCAAGCTCCCCCTCGAACGCTTGACTAAAAACACGCAGCCTTTTTACGCCATTAGATAGGTGGGCGTCAAGAACTTTATGTTTACTAATCGCCAGCTCGTTGATCAATGTGGCCAAACCTTCCGCCGTGGTATTGCGCATCCGGGAAGAGCGTTTAGAATTGAATGATGGCAACGAAGCATCAGGACAACTCCCTACTTGAAGCGCAACGCTCACAGGTCACTCCGCCCCCTCTTTACAAGGTCATCTTGTTGAATGACGATTTCACTCCGATGGACTTCGTGATTGTCGTTTTGCAACGCTTCTTTGGCATGGATAAGGAAAATGCGACACGAATCATGCTCAAGGTGCATACCGAGGGCCGGGGGGTCTGTGGAGTTTACCCGCGCGACATCGCCACCACGAAAGTTGAACAAGTCACAGCCTTCGCACGGAACAACCAGCATCCCCTGGCGTGCGTAATGGAGGAACACTGAATGATTGCCCAGGAACTTGAAGTCAGCTTGCACATGGCGTTTGTCGACGCCCGGCAAAAGCGACACGAATTCATCACCGTCGAACATCTGTTGCTCGCCTTGCTCGACAACCCCTCGGCGGCCGAGGCGCTGCGCGCTTGCGCTGCGCAAATCGAACCGTTGCGGTCCGACCTGGTCCGCTTCATTGCCGATCACACTCCGACTGTCGCTGGCGAAGATGAAATCGACACCCAACCAACGCTCGGTTTCCAGCGGGTAATCCAACGCGCGATCCTGCACGTGCAATCGTCAGGACGCAAGGAAGTCAACGGGGCGAACGTGCTGGTGGCGATATTCGGCGAAAAGGATTCGCACGCGGTTTATTACCTGCAGAAACAGGGTGTCACCCGTCTGGACGTGGTCAATTTCATCTCCCACGGCATCAGCAAGATTCCCCAGAATCCCCATCGAGCCGAAGCTGAAAGCGAGGCCGACAGCGAGCAGCCCGGCGCCACGGGACCGTTGGACAGCTATACCATCAATCTCAACGCGCTGGCCTTACAAGGCAAGATCGACCCGCTGATCGGTCGAGACCGCGAGCTAGAACGGGTGATCCAGACGCTCTGTCGGCGTCGAAAAAACAATCCATTGCTGGTCGGCGAGGCCGGCGTCGGCAAAACGGCGATCGCCGAAGGACTCGCCCGGCGGATCGTCGAGTCGGACATTCCGGAAATTCTCGCCAAGGCCAACGTCTATTGCCTCGACATGGGCTCGCTGCTCGCCGGCACCAAATATCGCGGCGATTTCGAACAGCGGCTGAAAGCGGTGCTCAAACAATTGGCCGAGAACCCGCATGCCATTCTTTTCATTGATGAAATCCATACCTTGATCGGCGCCGGCTCGGCCTCCGGCGGCACGCTGGATGCGTCCAATCTATTGAAACCAGCGCTATCGACCGGTCAGTTGAAATGCATCGGCGCGACCACGTACAACGAGTATCGCGGCATTTTCGAAAAAGACCACGCGTTATCGCGTCGTTTCCAGAAAATCGACGTCAGCGAACCGTCGAGCGCTGAAGCGATCGAGATCCTCAAAGGATTGAAGTCTCGCTTCGAGTCGCATCACGGCATCAAATATTCAGCCGCCGCGCTGACCTCGGCCGTCGAATTGTCGGTCCGCTTCATTCCCGACCGTCACCTGCCAGACAAAGCGATCGACGTGATCGACGAAGCCGGTGCCGCGCAGCGCATCCTGCCGAAATCGAAGCAGAAACGGCTGATCGGCAAAATGGACATCGAGGAAATCGTCGCCAAGATCGCCCGTGTGCCGTCCACGCACGTCAGCACCGACGACCGGAACAGCTTGAAAAACCTGGATCGCGATCTGAAAGCGGTCGTCTTTGGGCAGGATGCCGCCATCGACGCCCTCGCCCGAGCGATCAAAATGGCGCGTTCCGGTTTGGGCAACCCGACCAAACCGATCGGCAGTTTTCTGTTCTCGGGACCGACCGGGGTAGGCAAAACCGAGGTCGCCAAACAACTGGCGTATTGCCTGGGGATTGAGCTGGTACGTTTCGACATGTCGGAATACATGGAACGACACGCCGTTTCCCGTTTGATCGGTGCTCCGCCCGGCTATGTCGGCTTCGACCAGGGGGGTCTGTTAACCGAAGCGATCGTCAAGAAGCCGTACAGCGTTTTGCTGCTTGATGAAATCGAGAAAGCGCATCCGGATATCTACAACATCCTCTTGCAGGTGATGGATCACGGCACGCTGACCGACAACAACGGGCGCAAGGCCGACTTCCGCAACGTGGTGATCATCATGACCACCAACGCCGGCCAGGAGACGATTCAAAAAGCGACGATGGGTTTCACGTCCAACCGCCAAACGGGCGACGAAATGATCGAAATCAAGCGACTATTCACCCCTGAATTTCGCAACCGGCTCGATGCCACCATCTCGTTCCAGTCGCTCGATCATCAATCGGTCCTGCGGGTGGTGGACAAGTTCCTGATGCAACTCGAAGCGCAGCTCCATGAAAAGAAAGTGGAGGCGATATTCACCCCGGAACTGAAAGCACATTTGGCCGCTCGTGGTTTCGACCCGTTGATGGGCGCTCGTCCAATGGCCCGTCTGATCCAGGACACCATTCGCGCCGCGCTGGCGGATGAATTGCTTTTCGGACGCCTGGTCAACGGCGGTCACATTACCGTCGATGTCGATGAGGACGAAAAGATCAAACTAATCTTCGAGGAAGAGTCGGCCGTCATCGCTTAATTACGTTATCCGGCGAAAGGCCACCCGTTGCGGCCTTTCGCCCCCTGAACAAGGACCCCCCCGATGAGTTTCAAAACCCCGGATCTGCTCGATGAACACGACACTTTGGTGCGCGATGGCACTGTCCGTGTGGTCGATCCGATCTTTCGCGGCTATGGCGCCAGAAAATCGTTCAGCGGTCAAATCGTCACCCTGAAGATTTTTGAAGACAACTCGCTGGTTCGTGACGCATTCGCTGAAAACGGCCAAGCCAAGGTGCTGGTCATCGATGGTGGCGGTTCGCTGCGTTGCGCGTTGATTGGCGACCAATTGGCCGTGCTGGCGCAAAAGAATGGCTGGGCAGGTGCCGTGGTTTACGGCTGCATTCGCGATTCCGCGGATATTGAACGGATTGATGTAGGTATTAGAGCGCTCAATACCCATCCGTTAAAAAGCGTCAAAAGGGGGGTTGGCGAAAGGAATATCGTTGTGACCTTTGGTGGAGTGTCCTTCAAACCAGGTGCCTGGCTGTATGCGGACGAAGACGGAATCATCGTCAGCGATCAGCCATTGTCCTGAAAGACATCGACCTGCAAAATAGAGCCTGCCAGTTATATCAACATCGATTAAGATTCACCAGGGTTGCTGATTTGGCAGCCAATGATCAACTCAGACAACAGAAACCACCGGCATTACAGCCCGACGGGGTCTTGAGCAATAAAGAAGCAAGAGCTGCCTTGGCTTGCCGCAACTCATTCTCGCCTATCGGAGCCATAACTTGAGCGCATCCATCGATCTGCTGAAAGCCATTCGCAGCGGCCAGATCGGCGTTGTCCGGGCGGCACTGGACGCGGGCGCGCCGGTCGAATTGAACGACGGGCAGGGCGATCCCGGTTTGCCGCTTGGTATCGCCTGCTTTCTTGGTCACGCCGACATAGTTCGCGAATTGGTGATGCGTGGCGCGAAAGTCAATCTGCCGAACAATTCTTCGCCGACCTCGCCCTTGTCGATGGCTCTGCGTGGCAAACGCAAAGAAATCGTCGAATTGTTGATCGAACTCGGTACCGAAGTTCCAGCCGGCACGGCGCTCGGCTTGACCGACCGGGAACTGTTGCTCGCCCGCTGGCGTGCTCAACACCATGCCGCGAACCTGTCGCCAGCCGCCAACAAGACCGATTTGCCGGTTTTCGAAGAAATCGACATGCCGCGCTGCTACGGCACGGATACGGCGGTGCTGGACGCTGAAATGATCCGCGCCGCCCGCCAGATGGACAAAAAATCCTAGCCACCGGCCGCCCGTTTGACCGAGCCAGCGGCAAGACATGGGGCGACGGACGGGATTTTTCCCGACTTTCTTCGCAAATAGCCCCACATTATTCGCTTGAACTCCGAGAAAGCTGCGCTCGTCTCTCGACATTTTCGCGTCGCCCCTTCAGTCCGACAGACCCCTGGAAGGCAAAGCCGGTCCATCAAGCGGCCGGCAATTTTCATCACGACCTGTGAGCAAGCTGGCGAAAAATGTACGTCGCAGTGACCTTCGAATCGAAAATCCGACGATCGATCGCATCACCATTACCCAGCCAACGTTCCCAGACACGGCTCTGTGGCGCAAACAGCCGCCCGGTCAACGCATAAGCTAATAAGCAAAACTTCGTTGGTTCGCGGGTGGCGCTTCTCTAGACTGCGCGCTGCCCTTTAATCCATTTCGAATCGTTCGCAACGCGAACCGTGCCCGCAGTGGCACGACCAGACCGTCGCCTGTTCACTCGCGATTCAAGAAATGGCTTGCCGATACGGAGTTCGCATGCAAATCAAATCTCTTCTCGCCAGTTGGCTGCTTAGTGCCTGTCTAGCTGGCCCAATCGTTGCCGCCGAGCTGTCGATGTTGAATGTCTCGTACGACCCGACCCGCGAGCTTTATCAGGACTATAACGCGGCATTCGCCAAGTATTGGCAAGCAAAGACCGGCGATCGGCTGAAGGTCAAAGCATCGCACGGCGGTTCAGGCAAGCAGGCGCGCTCGGTAATCGACGGATTGGAGGCCGACGTAGTGACGCTGGCACTGGCTTTCGACATCGACGCCATCGCCGATCGTGGACTGTTACCGGTCGACTGGCAGAAACGGTTGCCAAACAACGCCGCGCCGTACACTTCGACAATCGTCTTCCTGGTGCGCAAGGGCAATCCGAAAGCGATCAAGGATTGGCCCGACCTGACCCGACCCGGAATATCGGTGATCACTCCCAACCCCAAGACGTCTGGCGGCGCGCGATGGAATTATCTGGCGGCTTGGGCCTATGCCCGTAAACAGCCCGGCGGCAACGACGCCACGGCGCGTGAGTTCGTCGGTCGGCTTTACGGCAACGTCAAGGTGCTCGATTCCGGGGCCCGCGCCGCGACGACCACTTTCGTCGAGCGCGGCATCGGCGACGTACTGATCGCCTGGGAAAACGAAGCCTTGCTGGCGATCAAGGAACTGGGTCCGGCGAAATTCGAAATCGTCATGCCTTCGCTGTCGATCCTTGCCGAACCCCCGGTGGCAGTGGTCGAGAAGTACGCCGACAAACACGGTACAAGATCGCTGGCGCAAGCCTACCTCGATTATCTGTATTCGCCCGAGGCACAGGAAATCGCGGCCAGGCACTATTATCGACCGCGTGATAGCCGAGTCGTCGCCAAATACGCCGGAGCCTTCGGCAAGATTAATCTGGTAACCATCGACGAAGCATTTAGCGGTTGGCGAACGGCGCAGAAGGTGCATTTCGCCGACGGGGGCGTTTTCGATCAGATCTACGCGGCCAGCAGCAGACGTTGAGCGGAGAACAGGCGGACAGTGAGCGGATGAGATCAATGAATTTTCAACAATTGCGCATCATTCGCGAAACACTGCGGCAGAATTTCAACCTCACCGAGGTAGCCAGCGCGCTATGCACTTCGCAGCCCGGAGTCAGCCGACACATCAAGGATCTCGAGGACGAACTGGGGATCGAGATTTTCGTCCGACGCGGCAAGCGGTTGTTGGGCTTGACTGAGCCGGGCAAGGAATTGGCGGCGCAGGTGGACCGCATCCTGCTCGATGTCAGCAATCTGCGCCGCATCGCCGATCAGTTCGCCAGTCGCGAGACCGGGCATTTCGTCGTCGCCACCACCCACACGCAGGCGCGCTACGCGCTGCCACAGATCATTAAGTGGTTCAAGACCGACTATCCGAAAGTTCACCTGGCTTTGCATCAGGACAGCCCGCAGGGGATCGCCGAACAACTGGTCGCCGGCGAAGCGGACATCGGGATCGCTACCGAGCAGCTGAACCGGGTGCCGGAACTGGTGACTTTTCCTTTCTATCGTTGGCAGCACGCCTTGATCGTTCCGCCCGACCACCCGTTGTGTCGAGCCGGCATACTGACCCTGCAGCAGATCAGCGACTACCCGATCATCACCTATCATCACGGCTTCACCGGCCGGGCGCATATCGACCAGGCGTTCGCCGACAAAGGGCTGGTGCCGGATGTCGTCCTATCGGCGATCGATGCCGACGTGATCAAGACCTACGTCGAACTGGGGCTTGGCGTCGGCATCGTCGCTTCGATGGCTTACGCCGCCGATAAGGATCGTGGGCTGACGATGATTCCGGTGCCACATCTTTTTCCGGAAAGCACCACGCATCTGGCAGTCCGCCGCGGCACGTATCTGCGCAGCTACGCGCTGGCGTTCATCGAAAAAATCTGTCCGGATGTCGGCGAGGAGAAATTGCGGATGGCGATCCAGCAGTCGAATGACCCGGAACCCACATGAGCGGCGAGTCCGGAAACGGGGGGTGAACACCGCATCAAGCAGCGCACGACCGGAGGATTGACGAGGGCGCGATCGGTCATGAGCGCTCGCAGACCACGCCGCCGCTGGCCGTCAGCCACAGGCCAGCGTGATTTCGGGAGGCGAGGGCGTTGGCCGGGTTTGTTAGAATGGTATGTGATTTTTTGACCCGCTGACTCCGATGCAGCCAGGCACCGACGATCTCCTCAAGCTTTCGCCCGATGCCGCTGCGGCGAACGCGGCTATCGGTCTGGCCTTGCTGCTGGCGGAAAAGCCCGTCGCATTCACCGCCGCCGACCCGCCGGCATGGACCGCTCAGTGGATCGACTCGCGTCGACTGCGGGATGAGTCGGGTAAAAGCAGAGACGACAACCGTTGCGGCCGATCTGGCCGGAAGCGCCACAGCGGACGCCGGCGCACCGACGTCCGACCATCGTTTGGCCGCCCGGCTGGCGGCGTTCGACGTGCCGTCGTTCGCCTGCGCGCCCGACAAATTTCCTGGCTTGATGACCGCCCCGACCATTCGTCGAGAAGAGATTGGCCGGTTGGGCCGCTCGACAAGACCTCGTCACCGTTCGCGACGCAAGCCGACTGGCGGCGATCGACACCGGACAGCCACCTCTTGGGGAGAGTATCGATGAACTGTTCATCGCTGATGGTTCAGGGCACCACCTCGGACGCCGGCAAATCGACACTGGTGGCCGCGCTTTGCCGGATTCTCAGACGACGCGGGGTGCGCGTCGCACCGTTCAAGCCGCAAAACATGGCCCTCAATTCGGCGGTGACCGTCGACGGCGGCGAAATCGGTCGCGCCCAGGCGTTGCAGGCGCTGGCCGCCGGGCTGCCACCGCATAGCGACTTCAATCCGGTGTTGCTCAAGCCGACCACCGATTGCCAGGCACAGGTGATCATCCACGGCCGGGTCGCCGAGAATTTCAACGCCCGCGACTACCAGGCGTATAAACCGCTGGCGATGAAGGCGGTGCTGGCCTCGTGGCAGCGGCTGTGTGCCGCGTACGATTGCGTTCTCGTCGAAGGCGCCGGTTCCCCGGCAGAAATCAATCTTCGCGACCGCGACGTCGCCAACATGGGCTTTGCCGAAGCCGTCGATTGCCCGGTGATCTTGATCGCCGACATCGATCGCGGCGGCGTCTTCGCGCATCTGGTGGGCACGCTCGACCTGCTGTCGACCAGCGAACAGGCACGCATCAAAGGATTCGTGATCAATCGCTTCCGTGGCGACATCGGCCTGCTCGAGCCGGGGCTGCGCTGGCTCGAGCAGCGTACCGGCAAACCGGTGCTGGCGGTCCTGCCGTACCTGCACGGGCTGTTCATCGACGCCGAGGACGCGCTTGCCCTCAGCCAGGCCGAAAAATCACACCCACGGCTGACGGTGATCGCCCCGGCGTTACCGCGCGTGGCCAACCATACCGACGTCGACGCCCTGCGCCTGCATCCCGCGGTCGATTTTCGCTGGATCGCGCCGGGTCAACCGCCGCCAGCGGCCGACCTGATCATCCTCCCCGGCTCGAAAGCGGTACGCGACGATCTCGACTGGTTGCGTCGCCAGGGTTGGCCAACGACGATCGCCCGCCACCTGCGCTATGGCGGCAAAGTGATCGGCTTGTGCGGCGGCTTTCAGATGCTCGGCGAGCGAATCGACGACCCGCACGGGTTGGAAGGCATTGCCGGTCACAGTGATGGCCTGGGCTGGCTGGCGGTGAGCACCCGTCTTGAACAGGGCAAGCAGTTGCGCAACGTCAACGGCCGGCTGGCCTTCGCCGACCGTCCGGCGATGCGCGGCTACGAAATCCACCTTGGCCGGAGCACCGGCGACGGCTTGGCCAAACCAGCGGTCCTGTTCGATGACGGCGGTACCGACGGCGCGATTTCCGACGATCAGCAGATTCTCGGCACCTACTGCCATGGCCTGTTCGACCATCCCGAAGCCCTGGCGGCGCTGCTGTCCTGGGCCGGGCTGGCCCATGCCGAGCACGTCGACCTGGCTGCCCGCCGGGAAGCCGACATCGACCGCCTGGCCGATGCGGTCGATGTCGCGATGGATTGGGATCGCTTGCCCGAGTTGCGGCTGTTCGGCGGCGACTGACGGAACGCGGGTCGATTGCCGCGGCACGTCACCACTTATCGTTGGCAGGCTGACTGAACGACCACCGGAAGAGCAGACGCCGCGATTGGCATGGTTGGTGGTGAGAGCGGCGCACCCAAGAACCGATGTTCGCGAAGAGTCTGCCGTAGAGGACCGAAGTCTGAGACCGAGCGGTTCATCCGGAGCCCAGGATGATGGCCAACCGAAGGGGGAGCAAACCGGCGGTCACATGTCAAACAACGCCGGCCATGGCGCAATGCGTTGTTTTTTAAAAATCCTGCACGCCCGAGACGATTCGAACGTCCGACCCCTGCCTTCGGAGGGCAGTACTCTATCCAACTGAGCTACGGGCGCGTAAGAGCGGAAGCTTAACCGGTTTGGTAGCCGGAGTCTAGCGGCAGCTTGCCGTCACCGGCCTGGTGCCTGCAGTTCCAACGAGGTGGCGGGGTCGGGGGCGATGGCGGTCGGCCGTGGGGCAATCATGCCGCGGGACTTGACAGACCGTCGCCGATCAATCCGGCGGCTACCGAATTCAGGAATCGTTACAATCGTCACCGGCGTGGCGAAACCGGGCGCCTGTCCTCCTTCGACGCCCGACAGGCTCATGCCATTCGAAAAGCCGGATGAATTTTGCATCCAGGTCCAATCCTCTGCAGGCAAGACATGAATACGACCGAAATTTTTCTGATCGCCATGACCATCATCTTCACTCTGCCCTACCTGGTCTGGCGATTTGGACGAACCGATTACTACGCGCCGCTGGTCGTCGTTCAGATCATCGCCGGCATTCTGCTCGGACCGGGCATCCTCGGTCGCGTTTTCCCCGAGTACTATGCCTTCGTTTTCAATCCGTTGGTGGTACAGGCGCTGAACGGCATCGCCTGGTGGGCGGTAATGCTGTTCGTGATGATCGCTGGAGTCGAGCTTGATTTGCGGCAGGCGTGGGCGCATCGGCGTGAAAGCGGTATCACCGCCGGATTGGCACTCGGCACGCCTCTGCTTTTCGGTTGTCTGGCCGGCGCCGGCTTGCTGTTGCAAGCGGGCTGGATCGGCGAACGGGCGCTGACCTGGCAATTCATCCTCGGCATCGGCATGGCCTGTGCAGTCACCGCGTTGCCGATCCTGATCCTGCTGATGGAGAAGCTGGCGATCCTCCGCCAGCCGATCGGACAACGCATCCTGCGTTATGCCAGTCTTGACGACATCGCCATCTGGGGAGTTTTGGCGCTGATCTTGATGGATTGGGGACGAGTCGGCAAACAGTTGATTTTTATAGTCGGTCTTGCTGTGCTCGGCTACCTGTTCCGGCAATTGATGCGTAGACTGCCGGAAAGGGATCGATGGTACGTCGCGCTGATCTGGTTGACGCTATGCGCCTTCGGCGCCGACTGGTCGGGCCTGCATTTCATGGTCGGCGCCTTCCTGGCCGGTGCGATCATGGACACCGAGTGGTTCGACCAGGCCCAGATGGATCTGCTGCGGCAGCACGTGCTGCTGGTGATGATGCCGGTTTTTTTCCTTAGCACCGGTCTGCGCACCAACTGGGCGCTCGGTGGCCAGGCGGTCTTTATCGCCGCGGCGCTGCTTCTGGTCGCCTCGATCGGCGGCAAGTTGCTGGGCATGCATCTCGCCAGCCGCATCTTGCGCTGGGCGCCCGGGGAAGCGAGCCTGATCGGCTGGCTCTTGCAGACCAAGGCCTTGATCATGATCATTTTCGCCAACGTCCTACTCGACAAGCAGATCATCAGTTCCGAAGCGTTCACCGCCTTGCTGCTGATGGCGGTGGTCAGCACCATGCTCACCATCCCTTGCGTGGCGCCGAAGCTGGCGAAAATGCGTGAAATCGTTTTCAGAGATCGCTGAGACGCCGGGCGGCCTCAGATCAACGCGCCGTTGATCGAAATGATCTGCCCGGAAATGTAGGCGGCGTTTTCCGAAGCCAGGAAGGCGACCAAATCGGCCACTTCTTCCGGCCGGCCGGCGCGTTTCATCGGCACCAGCGTCTTGATGGCCTCGGCGCTGAAAGCGCCTTCGCTCATCGACGTAGCGATGATTCCCGGCGCGACGGCATTGACGGTGATCCCGCGACTGGCGACTTCCAGCGCCAGCGCCTTGCTCGCCGCGTGCAGCGCCCCTTTGGCCGCCGAATAATTGACCTGACCGCGATTGCCGGCGACTCCGGCCACCGAGGTGACGTTGACGATGCGACCCCAGCGACTGCGGATCATCGCCATCAACAGCGGCTGGGTGACGTTGAAAAAACCGTTCAGCGAGACGTCGATGACGCTGTCCCACTGTTCGCCGGACATCCCCGGAAAGACCGCGTCGGCGTGGATGCCGGCGTTATTGACCAGGATCTGAATCGTTCCCTGTTCGAGCAGCGCCGCCAGCGCCGTCGCGCAGCCCGAGCGGTCGGTGACGTCGAAAACCGCCGTTTCGGCGTGGCCGCCTTGCTCGATGATCGCCGCTACCAGTTCGTCGGCCTTCTGTCGATGACGGTTGGCGTGCACGATCACTTGGCAGCCGTCCATCGCTAAGCGCCGGCAGATCGCCGCGCCGATTCCCCCGCTGCCACCGGTCACCAAAGCCCGTTTCATGTCCGCTCCTTTACTCGCTGAAAGTCAGACCCGGACGATGCGCACACTGTCGGTACTGCCGGCGCGCGGTCCGGAGGAACCGAAAACCAGCGCCACCAAATCGCCTTCGCGGACCAGACCGGCGCCGCGTGCCGCGGCGATCGCCAGCCGCAGTTGTTCGTTGCGATCCGGATTGTCAGCGATCAGCAGCGGCTGCACGCCCCAGACCAATGACAGGCCGCCGAGCACCTGACTGTTGGCCGACACCCCGGCGATCGGCACCCGCGGACGGAAGGCAGCGACGCGATGCGCCGTCTCGCCGCTGCGTGTCGAACAGAGAATCGCCGCCACCCCGAGGTCCTCCGCCGCCTCGACGGCGGCGTGCGCCACCGCCCAGGCCACCCGATCGCGATCGGGCCCCTGCCCCACCGACGGATCGACCCGGTCGCGCGGCCAGTTTTCCGCCGACTCGGCGACTTCGCTCATCATCCGTACCGTTTCGTTCGGGAACTGGCCGACCGCCGTCTCTTCGGAGAGCATCAGCGCATCGGTGCCGTCGAGCACGGCATTGGCGACGTCGTTGACCTCGGCACGCGTCGGCAGCGGCGAACGGGTCATCGACTCGAGCATCTGTGTGGCGGTGATCACTGGCTTGCCGGCGGCGTTGCAACGCCGGATGATTTCCTTCTGCAACAGCGGCACGCGCCGCGCCGGCATCTGAATCCCCAGATCGCCGCGAGCGACCATCACCGCGTCGGCAACCTCGACAATGCCGTTCAGATTCTCGATCGACGCCGCGGTTTCGATCTTCGGCACCAGCGCCGGCCGCGGACCGCGTTTGGGCAGCATCGCCCGCACCCGCTCGACGTCGTCCGGTCCACGGATGAAAGACAAGCCAAGAAAATCGACCTTGGCGGCAATGGCCATTTCCAAGGCCTGCGCGTCGCGATCGGTGAAGGGATCGACATGCGCTTCGGCACGCGGCAAATGCATGCCCTTGCGCGAACGGAGCGTACCGCCACGAACCACCTCGGTACGCACGTCGTTGCCAACCGCAGCCAGCACCCGCAAGACGATCGCTCCGTCGGCGAGATAGACGTCGTCACCCGGCTGCGCCCACTGCGCGAAATTCGCCAGCGTCGTGCCGACCCGATGCTCGTCACCGCAACCGTCATCACGGTCGGTCAGCAAAAATTCCTGGCCACTGAGCAACTCGACGGCGTCGCCGGCGACCACCCCGCTGCGAATCTTCGGTCCGGGCAGGTCCACCAGGATGCCGACGCTGCGTCCCAGCGCCTGCGACAGCTCACGAACCCGGCGCGCGTTGGCGCTGTGCGTCGCCATGTCGGCATGCGCCGCGTTCAGACGAACGACATCGACGCCGGCAAGCAACAGTTCCCGCAGCGGTTCAGGCGCGGCGGTTGCCGGACCGACGGTGGCAACAATTTTCGTACGGCGCATCGGGGAATACTCCTCAAGACTGGCGACGATCAGACACATCGCCGATACCATCGACAAGACCGGTTGATCGAGCGCTTCTCCCGTCGCGCTACCGACCCCCATCCGTCGCCCGAGTATAGGTGTCGTCAGCAGACAGCGTCAATCCGACGACCGCCCACGGCCAGCGACGAGACAGCGGCATGGTGACCGCCACGGCCAGCGCATGAAGACCATTGGCAACTGTTCATCCCACCTGATTCTGGTCGACGGATCTGATGCCGGGACCGTCTGCGAGAGCGACGAAATCGAACCAGAAAACCGTCCACCCGAATACCGGACAGGCGTAAAGGTCCGGCGCAGCGCGACGCGTTGCCGCAGATGCTGTCATGGCGGTGTGCGCCATCCTGTGCGGCGCCGACAATTGGGCTGAGGTGGCTGACTGGTGCAAGGATCGCAAGGCGTGGCTGCGAGAGCGGTTCGGTTGGTCGCTGGAACACGGCACGCCATCGCACGACACGTTTGGCACTCTTTCGGGTGCTGGACGCGAGTGTTTTCGAGGCGCGATTTCGGGACTGGATCAATGAGCTGGCCGGTCTGATCGAAGTCGTGGTGGCCCTGGACGGGAAGACCCTGCGTGGTTCCGGCAAGAAAGGGAGCAATGAGTTGCTGCATATAGTCACGGCGCACACATAAAACGGGGTCACAACATAAACGGCGAGAGGACCATCGTGTCTGACCCCGTTTCCCCCATGCTGACCCCGTTTCCCCCTTGTGGGCGTCCCCTATTTCGGTACATCGTCCTCAAAAATTTCCGTCATCACCTTTGCGTGACGAACAGTACCGATGCGTGCTAGTGTAGTGTTCGACTCTTCTAGAAACTTATTTGCATCGCAAGTCTCCAAAGCTGTACTTGGGTTTGAATTGGAGCGAGCAATTGCGAGTTGCCCCGATGATTGAGTTGACGGATGAGCAGGATCGCGAGCTGAAGCGGCTGGCGCGATCCACGAAGACCAGCGCCAGGCTGGCCCAGCGAGCGCGCATTGTGTTGCTGGCCGCTCAGGGTATGCAGAACAAGGACATTGCAGAAGCGCTTGGCGTGGGGCGCGTTCAAGTCGGGCGTTGGCGCGATCGGTACGCGCAGGCTGGCCTGGAGGGCATCGAGCGGGACTTGCCGCGCGGGGCGCCACCGGTCAAAGTGGATGTGGCCCGGCTGGTGGAACTGACCACGCAGACCAAGCCCGAGGCCGCCACGCATTGGAGTACGCGCACGATGGCCGCTGTGCTCAAGGTCAGCCCCAGCACCGTGATGCGCCACTGGCAGGCCAACGGCTTGAAGCCGCACTTGGTGCGCGGCTTCAAGGTCTCGCGCGATCCGCAGTTCGTCGAGAAGCTCGAGGACATCGTGGGCTTGTACCTGTCCCCGCCGGAGCACGCGATCGTGCTGTGCTGCGACGAAAAGAGCCCGGTGCAGGTGCTGGACCGCACGCAACCGGGTCTGCCGATGAAGAAGGGTCGCGCGCAAACGATGACGAACGACTACAAGCGCAACGGCACGACCACGCTGTTCGCCGCGCTCAACGTGCTCGACGGGCAAGTCATCGGCCAATGCCAGCAGCGCCACACACACGCAGAGTGGTTGAAGTTCCTGCGGCAGATCGACCGCCAGACGCCCAAGGACAAGACGCTGCACCTGATCGCCGACAACTACGCCACGCACAAGCACCCGGCCTTTCAGGCATGGCTGACCAAGCATCCGCGCTTCAACATGCACTTCACGCCGACTTCCGCTTCGTGGCTGAACATGGTCGAGCGCTTCTTCCGCGACATCACCGTCAATCGGCTGCGCCGTGGCGTGTTCACCAGCGTGCCGGAGTT
>JAEUOJ010000090.1 GCA_016789495.1 Accumulibacter sp.
CAAACGTTGTTCCCTGGCGGCGTTGGAGATTCCAGCAACGGCGCCAGCCACCTTGCGAGTGCTTGTTTTGGAGGCCTCGATTGACTCACCAGCGTGGTTGGCGAGCGCGCTGCCCGTTTCGATTGTGGCGACGCCATCCGCTATCTGCTTGACCGCGGCGTCGCTGCCTTTCTGGATATGGACAATCATTTCGCCGATGGCATGGGTCGATTGGGCTGTCCGCTGGGCCACTTTGCGGACTTCGTCGACGTCCACCGCGAAACCGCGCCCCTGTTCGCCGGCGCGTGCCGCGCTTGCCCCGCCAGTGCCAGAAAACCCTGATCCGCGGCGTATGGGGGCGGCCCCGAGTCATCAGGCAGCGAGTGGACCGACGCAGACTAAGCGAGATATGAGAATAATGCAGTCAGGGAAATGGATGCCTACCAGACCATCCTGAGGTTGAATTTCAGACTCGCGTGCCGTCCGGCCGGCCAATCCGTCAGGTCAATCGCCGACCGAACGGGTGACCTGCCACAGCAGTCCTGCCAACAATATCGAGGCCAGAATCAGACTGATCAGCGAAGCCAACCAGAAACCGGCGACGCCCCAGGGCTCCACCGCGCGGAAAGCCAGCCACCAGCCGCCGTACAGGCCAACACCCCAGAAACAGAGCAGATGGACCAGCATCGGCGCGAAGGTGATGCGGTAGCCACGCAGGGCGTGTGCGGCGATGGTCTGCACGGCGTCGAAGGCTTGATATCCCGCGACATAAGCCAGCAAGGACAGCGAAACCGCCCACACCGCTGGATCGTCGGTATACACCGCCGTCAGCGGTCCGCCGAACAACCACAGCAAGGCGCCGACGGCTGCCGACAAGCCGCTGGCCAGC
Source organism: Accumulibacter sp. (assembly GCA_016789495.1). Lineage (GTDB taxonomy): Bacteria > Pseudomonadota > Gammaproteobacteria > Burkholderiales > Rhodocyclaceae > Accumulibacter. The sequence continues at coordinate 869 of JAEUOJ010000090.1, forward strand.
AGCAGGCCGGCAACGATCGAGCTTCGCGCGCGTTGCCAGTAACTTCCGCCGACGGCTTGCGCGACCTGTGCCAGCGTGGCGATTCCCACCGCCAACGGCAACATGTAGCAAATCGCTGCCAGGTTGGCGACGATGCGGTGGCCGGCCAGCGCCGTTGCCCCCAGTGGTGCGACGAACAAGGCCATCAGCGTGAAAGAAGAAATCTCGATCAGGTTCGAACAACCCATCGGCAAGCCGAGGCGTAACAATTCACCCAGTTGGTGCGGCTGCGGCCGTCGCCAGTCCTCGAACAAGCGAAACGGTTGTAACGCGGGGCTGAAGCGCAAATAGGCGACAGCGCAGACCATCGCGAACCCACTGACGATGGCGTTCGACACCCCACAACCGAGCACGCCTAGCGGCTCGCCGCCCCAGCGTCCGCTGACCAGCGCGGCAGCCAGCACGCCATGTAGCACGGTATTGCCCAGACTGATCCAAAGCAGCGGACGCGGATGGCCGAGTGCGTTGCAAAAAGCGTGAAAGGTCCGATAAAACAGCAAAGCCGGCAGACCGCAAGCCAACGCCTGCAGATAGCGCCGCGTCTTCTCTTCGACGGCCGGATCGATGCTCGATAGCGACAAAAAAGCATGCGGATAAACGAGCAGCAGCACCCCCGGCACGGCCAGCAGCAAGGCCAGCCACACCGCCTGCTGCAGCATGGCGGCGATTTCATCGTGTTGCCCGGCACCGTGCGACTGGGCAACGATCGGGGCGACCGCCTGCAAGATGCCAGCCAGCGCGAAAACGATCGAAATGTAAATGCCGCTGCCTACCGCCACCGCCGCCAAATCCTCGGTGCCGTGATGACCGAGAAGAATCGTGTCGATGACCATCATCCCCATCGATACCAGTTGTGCCAACAATACCGGGGTGGCGTGGGCGAGAAGCAGTCGGGATTGTTGGACGATCATCGGATCAAGCTATCGGGATCAGTTGCACAGGCTACCCGATATTGACCCCGCGTGGTGTCCAAAGGGTCCACGGCGATTTTTTGCCAGACCGGGTACGATTGGCGAGAGCACGATGGGCTGCCGCAAGCTGGCAAAAAAAGTTTTTCAACAGCAGGCGATCACCCTCTTTCGCCAAACAGCGCAGTGAAACATGGACACCTGCCTGTTCTATCATTCATAATCCCCGGATATTTTTGCCAATCGCCATGAAGTTTCTTTTCGATCTATTTCCTGTCATCCTGTTTTTTGTCGCCTATAAATACGCCGACATATATGTCGCTACCCAGGTGGCCATTGCGGCGACATTTCTGCAGATCGGCTGGCTATGGTTCAAGGGCCGCAAGATCGATACCATGTTATGGATCAGCTTGGCGGTAATCACCCTGTTCGGTGGTCTGACCTTGTTTCTGCACGACGAAAATTTCATCAAATGGAAACCAACGGTCCTTTACTGGCTGTTTTCGGTCATTCTGCTTGGCGGCAAATGGGTTTTCAGCAAAAATTTGATACGGACATTGCTGGCCGAACATCTACAATTGCCTGAGCCCGCCTGGAACCTGCTCAACTGGGCGTGGATCGGCTTTTTTGCTTTCATGGGCTTGGTCAATTTGTTCGTCGCCTTCAATTTCTCTACCGATGTCTGGGTCAATTTCAAACTGTTCGGTGCGACGGCGTTGATGCTGATTTTCGTACTCGCGCAAGGGCTGTTTTTGTCGAAGTATCTGGGGGATAGCAAATAATGTTTTACGCCATCGTTGGTGAAGATCGTCCAGACTCGCTGCCCGCACGCCTGGCGGCACGACCGGCGCACGTCGAACGCCTGAAGGCGTTGCAAAACGAGGGGCGGTTGTTGCTTGCCGGACCGTTTCCAGCCATCGATTCACCGGATCCCGGGCCGGCAGGCTTTACCGGCAGTCTGATCGTCGCTGAATTCGCCTCGCTGGCGGCGGCCAAAGAGTGGGCAAACGCCGATCCGTACTTCGCGGCCGGTGTCTATCAGGCGGTTACCGTCCGCCCTTTCAACAAAGCGTTGCCGGCGTGAGCGGTGCCGCCGTGACGGCTGTTCCGCCACTGGAAGCCGGTATTCGGCAACGACTGGCGGTACTGGCACCGGTGTCGGTGGAATTGATCGACGACTCCGCCATGCACGCCGGGCATGCCGGTGCCCGCCAGGGAGGGCGCCATTATCGTTTGCGCATCGTTTCGAAAGTCTTCGCCGGCCTGGATCGCTTGAGCCGGCAGCGGCTGGTCTATGAAGCCCTTGGTGATCTATTGAACGGAACGATTCATGCACTCAGTGTGCAGGCGTTGCCCCCTGAACATTTTGTCGAGCCCGATGTCTCAGACCGTTCTTGAACCAGCTCATCTCGTCATTTTTTGTAAACCATTGAAGGAAAAAGTTATGCCCATGCTTTCCAAACTCGCTGGCGCGTTATTGCTTGGCGCGCTGATCAGCTCGCCGGCGCTCGCTGCCGAGAAAACCAAGAATGCTGGCGCCGTGGCCACCGTAAACGGCGTGCCGATTTCACAGAATATCGCCAATGCCTTCATCAGCGAGCAAAAAGCCCAAGGGGCGCCCGATAGCCCGGAGTTGAAGAACGCCGTCCGCGAGGAACTGATCCGCCGGGAACTGTTGGTCCAGGAAGCCAAGAAATTGGGTCTGGACCGCAATGCCGAAGTTGCCGCGCAAGCCGAGGTTGCCCGACAAGCGGTCTTGATCAAGGCCTTCGTGCAAAATTATGTCAAGAAAAACCCCATCGGCGACGAACAGCTGAAAACCTCTTACAACACCATCAAGTCCCAGGTGGGCAACACCGAGTACAAGGTTCGTCATATCCTGGTCGAACGCGAGGACGATGCCAAATCGATCATTGCCAATTTGAAAAAGGGCGGCAAATTCGATGAACTTGCCAAACAGTCGAAAGACCCCGGTACCAAGGACAAAGGTGGAGATCTTGGCTGGAGCAGCAACGCCAGCTTTGTCAAGCCTTTCGCCGATGCTGTCGCCGCTTTGACCAAGGGCAAATACACCGAGGCACCGGTCAAGACCGATTTCGGCTATCACGTGATTCAGCTCGACGACACCCGTCCGTTGACCCCGCCGACGTTTGAACAGATCAAACCGCAACTTACACAACGCCTGCAGCAGGAGCAGATTCAGAAATATGTCAACGATCTGCGCGCCAAGGCCAAGGTCGAGTAACGAACGGTCGCTGGTCGAATGACAAAAAGGGCGTCATGTTAGACGCCTTTTTTTGGTGAGGCCAGGATCGATGTCTTGCGAGCGAGAGGACGGCGGCTTGCTGGCAGGGTTTGGGCGATGCGCCGAGAGACGACTGAGGTCTGTCTTCCCGTCCAGCAATGTGACGACGGCGGGGAAGAAGGCGCGATCGCCAGCCGCTCGGCGGCGGCCGTGATGACAGGGTTTAGCCGTCGGTGGTGATGCGCCCGATCAACGCCTGCAGAGTCTCTGCCGCCTCGTCGTTGGCCACCTGACAGGTGCCGGCGGCTTGGTGTCCGCCGCCACCATATTCGAGCATCAGCATACCGACATTGATTTTGCTACTGCGATCGAGTATTGATTTTCCTGTGGCGAACACGGTGTTTTGCTTCTGCAGTCCCCACAGGACGTGGATCGACAAATTGGTTTCGGGGAACAGGGCATAGATCATGAACCGATTGGTCGCCCAGATCGTTTCTTCCTGACGTAAATCGAGCACCGCTAGCTTTTCATAGACCCGGGTGCAGCGTTGAATCTGTTCCTTGGCCTTGACGGACTGCTCGAAATACAAATCGACACGCTCCTTGACATCGGGCAATTGCAGAATCTGTTCGATGCCATGATGGCGGCAGGCCTCGATCAACTCCATCATCAACGTGTAATTGCTGATCCGGAAAGTGCGGAAACGTCCTAGTCCCGTGCGGGCATCCATCAGATAGTTGAGCAATACCCAGCCTTGCGGATCGAGAATTTCCTGAAGGCTGAACTGGGCGGAGTCGCTTTTGTCGACGGCCTCCATCATCTCTTCAGCGATGGTCGGAAACGCCTGCTTGCCGCCGTAATAGTCATAGACCACTCGGGCCGCCGAAGGCGCTGCGGCATCAATGATGTGATTGCTGTATCGGCCGGTATTGCGCAGCGTTTCAGAAAAATGATGGTCGAAAGCCAGGTGCGCCGCTGGCACATAGGGCAAGTTGGTGGTGATATCCCGCTCGGTGATGGCGATTTTGCCATCCTGCATATCCTTGGGGTGCACGAACTTGATGTCGTCGATCAACTGCAATTCGGTGAGCAAAACCGCGCAGGCCAATCCGTCGAAGTCACTGCGGGTGACAAGGCGGAATTTTTCTTGGGTCATCGGAAACTCCGTTAGGCAAGTGGTACATCAGGTTCCAGTAAAGCACACCTTAGTCATCGTTGCCGCGAAAAGCCTCGTTGGCGATGACGACAGCGCGAAGTTTCCCGAATGGACGAAGGGGAGGAAGCGAGGCGGATTTTGTAGTGGCGTGTGCGGCTGGCGAAAAGCCTATTTCGGGTCGCCGGACAAGGCACGTTGAACGATCGCCAGCGCGTCGCGCAGTTCGCCGATCGGCAGTTGTCCTGGCGCCGAAGCCTGATCACCCACGGCGAAAGTCATCGATGAGCCGAACGCCCAACCGAAAAGACGGGTCAATGAACCGTAGGCGCCCATCGAAATGCCGATGATCGGCAAGCGGCTGCGGCGATGCCCCTCCCGGGTGGCATTCAGCAAGGTCAGCACGTCGTCGATGGTCCGGGGCATGACCGCCACTTTGGCGATGTCGGCGCCGGCCTGTTCGGCGGCGATGAACTTGGCGACGATTTCCTCGACTGACGGCGTCCGCTGAAAGTCATGGAAAGAGGCGATCAATTGCACACCAGCGGCGTGGGCGGCGGTCAATGCCTGTTGAAAATGCCGTGGATCACTGCTCAACTCGTAATCTACGAAATCGATGGCACGGCTGGCGAAGATCGCTTCGTGGAGAGCCAGCACCCGCTCCTCGGACAGAGCGATCGGTTCGCCGCCCTCCCGCGTCGATCGTCGTGTGAGGAGGATGGGTATCCCCGCGGCAAGATCCCTGATTCGTTGCGCCAGCGAAACGACTTGTGTGGTATCGGCGATCCCGGAAAAGTAATCGATCCGCCATTCGATCACATCCGGTCTTTTGGCAATAATGGTGGCCAGACCGCCAAGCACCGCGGCTTGGTCGCGGCCCACCAGCGGCACGCAAACCAGGGGCTGCCGACCGTCGGTGATCGAACGGCTAGGCACTACAATCGCTTTGTAGAAATTCATCGACGATGCCATTGTAAGTCCCTGCCGACCCTATGCGGTGACGACGGCGCAGCGCGGATCGCTGCGGGCTGCAAAGTGGCGTCCACTTGCCGGCAACGCGACAAAAAAGCCACTCCGGGAAGTGGCTATGGAATTTGTGGTGGAGACAGGCGGGATCGAACCGCCGACCTTCTGATTGCGAACCAGACGCTCTCCCAGCTGAGCTATGCCCCCGAAAACGCGCGGATTGTACGTGGCGCTATAGGTCCCGTCAATTGTCGTCTTGGCGCATTACCGCCGAGGCATGTCCGACGAAGGTGGTTCGACCTGTGTTGAGCGATGTGCCTTTTGCTGCATATGGCCGATTTTCGCTGTCGATTTGCCGTGATAGTCGCTACATTGCGTTCTTTGGCCCATTGCTGCGCCATGACTGGTTCACGAAATCCGTTTTGCGCACCCAATTGATGAAAGGAATCGATCGATGATCAAACGCATACTGGGAAATAGTGGCTTGTCGGTTTCAGCCATCGGACTCGGCTGCATGGGTATGAGTTTCGCTTATGGACCGGCACCGGAAAAAAAGCTGATGATCGACTTGCTGCACGCGGCGGTCGGGCGCGGCCTGACCTTCTTCGATACCGCCGAGGTGTATGGCCCCTTCGCCAATGAAGAATTGCTTGGCGAAGCGCTGGCGCCTTATCGTGGGCAAGTGACCATCGCCACCAAATTTGGCTTCAAACTGGACCCACGAGGCGGCCCGAAATGGTCCGGACTGGATAGCCGGCCCGAGCACATCAAGGCGGTAGCCGATGCCTCGCTGAAACGTCTCAGGGTCGAGGTGATCGATCTGTTCTACCAACATCGTGTCGACCCCGAGGTGCCGATCGAAGAAGTGGCCGGCGCAGTCCAGGATTTGATCCGAGCGGGCAAGGTTCGGCATTTCGGCTTGTCCGAAGCGGGGATCGGAACCATTCGTCGGGCACACGCCGTTCAGCCGGTGGCCGCCGTGCAAAGCGAATATTCGCTATGGTGGCGCGCTCCGGAAGCAGAGTTGCTACCAACGCTCGAAGAATTGGGCATCGGCTTCGTCCCGTACAGCCCGCTCGGCCGCGGTTTTCTCACGGGCACGATCGACGAGCATACGACTTTCGACGATACGGATTTCCGTCAGGGTTTGCCGCGCTTCACCCCGGAAGCCAGGAAGGCCAATCAGGCTGTCGTCGCATTGTTGTCCCGTCTGGCGGCTCAGAAAAGTGCCACCCCGGCACAGATCGCCCTGGCTTGGTTGTTGGCGCAAAAGCCTTGGCTGGTGCCGATTCCCGGCACGCGCCGGCTTGACCGGCTGGACGAGAACCTGGCGGCGGCAACGATCGTTCTCAGTGTCGATGAACTGGATGAAATCGACCGATCGGTTGCCGGGATCAGCGTGCAGGGCAATCGCTATTCGGATGCTCTGGAGCGATTGGTAGGCCGATGAGACCGAGCGGAAAGGCATGATTGCCGATTTGCATTTGCATTTGTATCCGCCACCGCTTGAATGCGCGGTGATCGAACGGCACACTCAGGGGAGCCTGGACTCCCTTGAGGCGCCGGAAAACATCGCGTTACGGAGCGGTGTTGATTCGCGAGCGCTCAGGCGCCGTAATTGCTTTCCGCAAATCGCCAGTTGACCAGATTGTTCAGGAAAGTTTCGACAAACTTGGGGCGCAGGTTGCGATAGTCGATGTAATAGGCGTGCTCCCAGACGTCTACGCAGAGTAACGGCCGGTCGCCGGTGGTCAGCGGGGTGCCGGCGGCGCCCATGTTGACGATGTCGACCGATCCGTCGGCTTTTTTCACCAGCCAAGTCCACCCCGAGCCGAAATTGCCGACGGCCGAGGCTTGGAAAGCTTTGGCGAAGTCGGCATAGGAACCCCATTTGGCGTCGATAGCGGCAGCCAGAGCGCCGGTTGGTGCGCCCCCGCCGTTCGGTTGCAGGCAATTCCAGAAGAACGTGTGGTTCCAGACCTGTGCGGCATTGTTATAAACGCCGCCAGCCGGTGCCTGTTTGACGATTTGCTCGAGCTCGAGATTTTCGTACTCACCACCTTTGATCAGGTTGTTGAGATTGGTGACATAAGCCTGGTGATGCTTGCCGTGGTGAAATTCGAGGGTTTCCTTCGACATGTGCGGTGCCAACGCGTCGATGGCGAAAGGAAGTGGCGGCAACTGATGTTCCATTGAATGTTCTCCGAAAGTTTTTAAAAGATGCGGTGCAGCGGAAGAGGGGGCCTCGTGAAAAGAAGTTTACATTGCAGGCTGCGGATTTTATTCGGCGGACTTGGCGCTGGCAACGCCGATGGTGGCCCATGGCAATTCATCGTCGGTGGTTGTCTGCACGGTCGCCTGGGCTTGGCCGCGTGCGAAGAAGACAGCGATCCGCTGCAGAGGTTCAAGCGAATTGACGTCACGAACGATCACCCCGTGGTCGTCGGTGACGATGCTGTAGCCGCGGGCCAGTACCTCCTGAGGGGCGAGGTGGGACAGAGCGTCCGTCAGACGTGTCAAGTCGCCGGATTTGCTGGCCAGCGTATAACGACCCGCCTGAAACAAGCGCCTGGCCAGAGACTCGAGCGGATTGGGATGGCGGATGGGCGACGGACGTGCCTGTCGCAGGCGACGCGCCAATGCGGCCAGGCGGCTGCTGGCGTGCAGACGCACTTGCCGGCCCAGGGTTCCGAGCTGCCGTTGTAGCTGGCGCAGATGCTGTCGGTGGACGGCGAGATAGTGCGTCGGCGCTTGCAGGCGGCGTGCCAAGCCATCGATTTGCTGACTGCGTTGGTTGAGTTGTTGCCAACACTGCCGTTGCAAGGCAGTTTGCTGCTGCAGGAGCCTGGCCAACAGCAGGCGGCGGTCGGGGGCGGCGATTTCGGCCGCAGCCGTAGGCGTGGGCGCCCGCTGGTCGGCAACAAAATCGGCGATGGTGAAATCCGTTTCATGGCCGATGCCGCTGATTACCGGACGCGAACAGGCGCGGATCGTTCTTGCCAGAGTCTCATCGTTGAACGCCCACAGGTCTTCCAAGCTGCCGCCGCCGCGACAGACGAGCAGGACGTCGCATTCGTTTCGCGAATCAGCCCGGCGGATGGCTTCAGCGATCTGCGCGGCGGCGCCATGACCCTGTACTGGCGTCGGGTAGACGATTACCGCCACGTGATTGGCACGGCGTCGCAATGTGGTCAGCACATCGCGAAGCGCGGCAGCTTGCGGCGAAGTGACGATGCCGATCCGCTGTGGAAATACGGGTAAGGCACGCTTGATCTCGGCAGCGAACAGGCCCTCGGCCGCCAGTTTTTCCTTGAGGCGCAAAAAATGTTCGTAGAGATTGCCGATACCGGCCTGCCGGGCGCTGTCAATCGTCAATTGAAAATCGCCACGTGCTTCGTAAAGTGTGACCTGCGCTCGCACTTCCAAATGCTGACCGTTGGCCAGCCGCCAGCCAAGCAATTGCGCACGGTGACGGAACATCGCGCAGCGGACCTGCGCGGCGCTGTCCTTGAGCGAGAAATAGACATGGCCGGAGGCGGCGTAAGTCAGATTGGAAACCTCGCCGGCGACCCAGCACAGCGGAAACACCGCCTCCAATCGCTCGCGGGCCAAGCGGTTGAGCAATGTCACTGAAATGACCAGCGGCAAGGAAGAAAGCGAGTCGTTCGCGGAATGGTCATCGAGCATCGACTTATTCTACATCCGCCGTCGCTGTGCCGTTGTCGGTCGGCTGCCTGTTTTGGCGGCAAAGGAAGCGAAAGGCTTGGTGCAGCCGGGTTTGGCGATTCAACTCACAGGCTGTACGCGGGGTTATCCACAGATTTTGTGGATAGCCCTGTGCTCTTGCGGCCGAAACCGGATGATCGACAGGTGGTTCTCCTGGAGCGGGCAGCGATTGACCTCAGTCTCGTCACCCATGGTCAGCAGGAGATCAACCCCTTGGAGGGGGTACGTGGCGGAATGGCGTGCTTGCCAGCCACCATCTGCCGAATGACCCGCTCGGACGGGCAGGGCTTGCCGCGAACCCTGTCGCAAGCTAAAGTGCCTGACTTCGGAGAAACTGCTGGGGTGGAACGTGTTTTCGATCATTCAAGCGGCTGGATGGCCGATTTGGCCGTTGTTGTTGGCGTCGATCATCGCCGTGGCATTGATCATCGAGCGGTTGGTCACTTTGCGCCGTGCCAAGGTCGTTCCGGTGGGATTGTTGCAGCGGGTGATTGGCGAGTATCGGCAAGGCGGGGTCAACTCGGCAATGGTTGGCGACTTGGAAATACACTCACCTCTTGGTCGGGTACTTGCCGCCGGCTTGCGCAACATCGGCAGCTCGCGTGAAATCATGAAAGAGTCAATCGAAGAGGCCGGCAGCTTTGTTTCGCACGAACTGGAAAGGTATCTGACCACCCTGGGCACCATTGCCGCGATCAGCCCGCTAATGGGGTTGTTCGGTACGGTCGTCGGGATGATCGAGCTGTTCGGTTCACAGGCACCGACCGGCAGCAATCCGTTGCAACTGGCGCATGGCATTTCGGTGGCGCTCTACAACACCGGCTTCGGGCTGTTGATCGCCATACCGAGCATGATCTTCTGGCGGCATTTCCGGGCGGAGATCGATAGTTTCGTGGTCGACATGCAGCAGCAAGCCCTTAGGCTGGTCGAGGTGCTGCACGGCGAACGGCGCGCTTGAGAGGCGTTCGATGAACTTTCGCCGAGGCCGTGGCCGGGACGAACCGGAAATCAATTTGATTCCATTGATCGACGTGCTGCTGGTGATCATCATTTTCCTGATGATGACTACGACATATGCGAAGTACTCCGGACTGGAAATCAATCTTCCAACGGCGGATGCCACCAAGCAGGAAGAACAGCCGAACGAGATCAACGTGGCGGTTACCGCCAACGGTCAGGTGTCGGTCAATAACGCGTCGTTGTCTACCCATACCGTCGCCGCCATCGCCGAAGCGCTGCAACGCGCCGCGGGTGCGGCCAAGGAACCGGTGATCGTCATCAACGCCGATGCCAAGGCGACGCATCAAAGTGTCATCGACGTGATGCAGGCGGCTCAAACGGCCGGCTATCCGCGAATTTCGTTCGCCACTCAATCACCTCACTGATGCCGCTGGCGGGGCTGACGCGACGTCTGCCGGAGTGGTGGTATCGGCCCTCCGGATTGGCGTTGCCGCTCTGGCCCTTGCTGCCATTGTCTTGGTTGTTCGGGGGGATCGGATCGTTACGGCGTTTGGCGTATCGCCGGCATGTCTTGGCGTCGTATCGCCTGCCGGTGCCGGTGATCGTCGTTGGCAACCTCACCGTTGGCGGTAGCGGCAAAACCCCATTGGTGCTTTGGCTGGTCGAGCAGTTGCGTCAAGCCGGTTGGCGACCCGGGATCGTCAGTCGTGGCTACGGCAGTGATCGGGACGAGGTGCGGCCGGTCGTCATGACCTCTACGGCGGCCGAGGTCGGTGACGAGCCGCTGCTGCTTGCTCGTCGCGCTGGCGTACCGGTTTTTGTCGGGCGCGACCGAGTCGCCGCCGGGCAGGCACTGCTGGCAGCGCATCCTCACTGCGATCTGCTGCTCTCCGACGACGGTTTACAGCATTATCGGCTGCAACGCGATGCCGAAGTGGTGCTTTTCGATAGCCGCGGTGTCGGCAATGGTCGTCTGTTGCCAGCCGGACCGCTGCGCGAACCGTTGCGACGCTTGGCGACAGTGTCGGCCGTGGTCTGGAATGGCGCTTCCGACTCGCGGTTGGTGCGCGCGGTATCGGCCTTGCCTCAATTTTCCATGACGCTGACTGGCCGACGTTTCGTGGCCGTCACCCGCCGAGGGGTGAGTTGCGACGCCGAGGCGCTGCGAGGACACCGTTTGTACGCCGTCGCCGGTATTGGCGATCCAGTTCGCTTCTTTCGGCAATTGGCGGCTATGGGGCTCACTTTCGCGGCGCATCCGTTTCCGGATCATCATCGCTATCAGACCACCGACCTCGACTTCGCACGCGACGGGGTGCTGCTGATGACTGAAAAAGATGCGGTAAAATGCGAATCGATTGTCACCGGCGAGGCATGGGCCTTGCCGGTCGATGCCGAAATCGCCGCCGCCGGGCGCAGCGATCTGATCAAGACCCTTTTGGAGAGTCTCCATGGACGCCCGTCTGCTTGATATTCTCGTCTGCCCGACGTGCAAGGCCAACCTGGAGTACCGCAAGGCCCAGTCGGAGTTGGTCTGCAAACCTTGCCGCTGCGCGTTCCCGATTCGCGATGGCATTCCAATCATGCTCGAGGACGAGGCACGCCAGTTGACCGCCAGCGAAGTGTGATGGGCGGCGGAACGCCTCCGTTCAAGATCGTCATTCCGGCGCGTTACGCCTCGACGCGCCTGCCCGCCAAGCCGTTGCTCGACCTGGGCGGCAAGCCGATGGTGGTTCGCGTCGCCGAGCAGGCGGCGCTATCCGGTGCCGAGGAAATCCTGGTCGCCACCGATCATCCGGCAGTGCTCGCTGCCGCCCGGCAGTATGGCTTGCATGCCGTGATGACGCGTACCGACCATCCTAGCGGTACCGACCGTCTCGCCGAGGTTGTCGAAGGGGCTGGCTGGGATGATGACACGCTGGTGGTCAATGTTCAGGGCGACGAACCGCTGATCGAGCCACAATTGATCCGGCAGATCGCCCGGCGCTTGGCCGACAGCGGTGCGGCGATCGCCACGGCGGCGCACCCGTTGGTGGGTGCCGACGAATTCAATAATCCGAATGTCGTCAAGGTGGTACTGAATTCGACCGGTGACGCGCTGTATTTTTCCCGGGCGCCGATTCCCTATCCGCGCGACCATTTTGCTCATCCCGGGAATCGGCAAACCCTGCCGCCGGAGCTGATCGCCTACCGGCATATCGGCGTTTATGGCTATCGTGCCGGTTTTTTGCGTCAATACGTCGGACTGGCTCCTTCGCCACAGGAATCCGTCGAGTGTCTCGAACAATTGCGCGCGCTGTGGCACGGGTTTCGAATCAGTGTGCAGGTGGTCGATTATCCGCCGATTCCAGGCGTTGATACGCCAGATGACGCACGACGTATGCAGGAACGGTACAAAAAGGTTTGACCATCACTGGATTTGAGGGTAAGTTTCGGCCTGTTGGTCAAGACAGCGTGCTGCAATGGCAACGGAAAATTATTTTAAATAATTGAATTTATGAAATATTTATTCAATTTGTTTTGATTTTATTCGAAAGACGACCATGAGGCTGATATTGCTGGGCGCACCCGGAGCGGGCAAAGGAACACAGGCTCAATTCATCTGCCAGGAATTCGGCATTCCACAAATTTCCACCGGCGACATGCTGCGTGCCGCCGTCAAAGCCGGCACGTCGCTCGGTGTCGAAGCCAAGAAGGTCATGGATGCCGGGGGATTGGTCTCTGACGAAATCATCATCGGTCTGGTGATTGACCGACTCAAAGCTGACGATTGCCGGACGGGTTATTTGTTCGATGGCTTTCCGCGTACGCTGCCGCAGGCGGAAGCGATGAAAAATGCCGAAGTGGCGATCGATTATGTCCTCGAGATCGACGTTGCCGATCAGGAGATCATCGACCGGATGAGCGGCCGCCGGGTGCATCCGGGTTCGGGGCGCGTCTATCATGTTCGCTTCAATCCACCGAAAGTGGCCGATCGCGACGATGAAACCGGCGAAGCACTGATTCAACGTGACGACGATCGCGAAGAAACGGTCAGAAAACGTCTGCAGATATACCATTCGCAAACCAAGCCCTTGCTCGAGTATTACCGTGCCTGGACCGCCACCGGCGATCCGAGGGCGCCGCGATGCCGGCGTATTTCTGGAGTCGGTACTGTCGATGCCATTCGGCAGGCCGCCTTCGACGCCCTGCGATGACTTCGGCGGAATCATCGGTCCAGCAGACAGCGACCCTGGTTTCCGTCCCGACTGGTCGTCTTTTCGCATTTTTGACAAGGTGATTGCTACGACAGTCCGCGCAATCCTGGACGAAAGTCCGTAATGACATGGCGCCGAGAGGTTTTGTGCCTTTGGCTTGAGGCCGGCTCGGTTCGATGGTCAGGGAACAATGTTTGGAATCTGGTTTGTTCCGTTGTCCAGTGGTAGGTCGGCCCGGGAATCTCTCTGGAGAGGCCGGGCAACTTTATAAGAGGGAGGTTGTTTATGTCGTCAGGTCTGATGTTCGCACTGGTGTGTGCGGTCATCGCGGTTCTCTACGGAGCGGCGATGACGAAATGGATACTCTCGTTGCCGGCGGGCAATCCACGAATGCAAGAAATTGCCAAGGCCATTCAGGAGGGCGCATCAGCTTACCTCGCCAAGCAATATACGACCATCGGCTTGGTAGGTGCTGTGTTGTTCGTGTTGATCTGGTTCGCTTTAGGCAAGTTGATGGCCTTCGGCTTCCTGATCGGCGCCGTGCTGTCCGGTGCCACCGGTTTCATCGGCATGAACGTCTCGGTCCGCGCCAATGTGCGGACCGCCGAAGCCGCGCGCAGCGGGATCTCGGCGGCGCTGGACGTGGCTTTCAAGGGGGGGGCGATCACCGGCATGCTGGTCGTCGGCCTCGGCCTGCTTGGCGTCGCCGGCTACTATGCCGTGCTCCGCGGTTCGGGCGGTGATTTTCAGCATTCGGTCGAACCGCTGGTCGGTCTGGCCTTTGGTGGTTCGCTGATCTCGATCTTCGCTCGTCTGGGCGGTGGTATTTTCACCAAGGGCGCTGACGTCGGCGCGGACTTGGTTGGTAAGGTCGAAGCCGGCATTCCTGAAGACGACCCGCGCAACCCGGCGGTGATCGCCGACAACGTCGGCGACAACGTCGGCGACTGCGCGGGCATGGCCGCCGACCTGTTCGAAACCTATGCCGTCACTGTCGTGGCGACGATGGTGCTCAGCGCAATGATGCTCAAAGGGGTGGTCGGCGCCAGTGACAACCTGGTGGTTTATCCACTGGTTCTCGGCGGTGTGTCGATCATTGCCTCGATCATTGGCTGCTTCTTCGTCAAGGCCAGCGATGGCGGCAAGATCATGAACGCCCTCTATCGCGGTCTGGCGGTTGCCGGCGTGCTGGCGTTGATCGCCTACTACCCGATCACCACCATGCTGCTCGGCGACGGCGTCAAGCTCGCGGATGGGCACATGGTGACGTCGATCAACATTTTCTGGTCGGCCGCGGTCGGCTTGGTCCTGACCGGAGTCTTGGTGTGGATCACCGAGTATTACACCGGTACCGATTTTTCGCCGGTCAAACGCGTTGCCGAAGCATCGACCACGGGCCACGGAACGAACATCATCGCTGGTCTGGCCGTTTCGATGAAAGCGTGCGCTCTGCCGGTGCTCGCCGTCTGCGCAGCGATCTACATTACCTATGCGCTGGCGGGTCTGTACGGAATCGCCATTGCCGCGACCTCGATGCTGTCGATGACCGGGATCATCGTCGCCTTGGACGCTTATGGTCCGATTACCGACAACGCCGGCGGTATCGCCGAAATGTCGGGGCTGCCGAAGTCGGTGCGTGACATCACCGATCCGCTGGACGCCGTCGGTAACACCACCAAGGCGGTGACCAAGGGTTACGCCATCGGTTCGGCCGGTCTGGCTGCGCTGGTGTTGTTCGCCGATTACACCCACGCTCTCGAAGTCAATTTTGGCGGCAGCCTGCGCTTCGATCTTTCCGACCATATGGTGATCATCGGCTTGTTCCTCGGCGGTCTGATTCCCTACCTGTTCGCGGCGATGGCCATGGAAGCGGTGGGTCGTGCCGCCGGTTCGGTGGTCGTCGAAGTGCGTCGGCAGTTCCGGGAAATCAAGGGAATCATGGAAGGTCGTGCCAAGCCGGATTATTCGCGTGCCGTCGGCATGCTGACCGTTGCCGCGATTCGCGAAATGATCGTCCCCTCACTGCTGCCGGTGCTGGTGCCGGTACTGGTTGGTCTGCTGCTTGGCCCGAAAGCCTTGGGCGGTTTGTTGATGGGAACGATCATCACCGGCCTGTTCGTCGCCATTTCAATGACCACCGGTGGTGGGGCGTGGGATAACGCCAAGAAATATATCGAGGACGGCCACTTTGGCGGCAAAGGCTCGGATGCACACAAAGCGTCGGTGACGGGTGACACGGTCGGCGATCCGTACAAAGATACCGCTGGTCCGGCGGTTAACCCGCTGATCAAGATCATCAATATCGTCGCCCTGATGATCGTCCCGCTGATGGTCCCTGCGGTGGTCGCCACCAAGCCAGTCGCTGCCGTGCCCACCACGGTAGCGGTGACTGTTCCGGCCGCCAAGCTGTATTTTGGCGTCGGAGCGGCCGATCTGCCGGCGGACGCAGCCTCGACATTGGAAAGCGTCGTCAAATTCGCCAAGGCAAACCCGGCCGCCAAAGTCGCTATTTCCGGCTTCCACGATACCAGCGGTAGCCTGGCGACCAATGAGGAACTGGCCAAGAACCGTGCCAAGGCCGTGCGCGAAGCGCTGAAGAATGTCGGCATCGCCGAGGAGCGTATCGATTTGCGCAAGCCGCAAGTGACCACCGGCACCGGCGATGCGGCTGAAGCCCGCCGCGTCGAAGTCAGTATCGAGCAGTAAGTCGTTTATTTCCATTGCGAGTGGGCGCTACTCACTCAACATGACAAAAAGGCCGCGGATTGCGGCCTTTTTCTTGCCTTTCAGAGCGAAACTGTTTCACCTGCCCAGCTATTAACCACCAGTCCATCCGGGGCGGCATTTCAATGCCGATTTCAAGCAAGAGATCGGCATGCAAAAACTTTACCTGCCAAAGCCAAACCACATGTGGCCACCTATTAGCGCATGATGTGCTTGGCAGAAACCCCCGGGCGGGTTATCAGTGACTGCCAAGTCGTGCCAGGTCTGCCGTTCAATAGTTTTCAATAGTTCATTGAGCCGGAGTAATGTAAGCGTCCACCTCTCCCTCCTGTCGAAAACCAGGAGGTTTCTCCGCTGCTCGGGGGAGGGCAGGCGGATGGGCTGGACGCTTACCTCAAAGCGGGGCCTGTTGTAGTGTAACCGTGCGAAACCGGCGTTGGCGTGGTCGAATCGGTGCCGGGTCGGATATCGGGAGCGACCGGCTTGTCGTCGGACGATCGGCACGCTATAGTCCGGCGGCGATCATGGTTGTCCGGCATCTGCCGCTCACTGGAGGCTATCCGATGAATCACCGCCCTGTTCCCTTTTCCGCGTATCTACTGACGTGGCTGGTCGGCGTCGGACTTGCCGGTTGTGCCAGTCAGCCAAGTGGTGGGGACAACGACAAGCCGGCAGTCGCGACACCATCGGCCACTGAAGGTAAACCCTCCGTCATCCCACCGCCGCCGCCGCCGGCCAAGTCGGTCAAGCAAAGCGGTCGTCGCGGCGCGAAAAATACCGCCAGTACCGGCAAGCCGGCGGCATCTGAGGTGGCAGCCAGCGAAAAGACCGTCGAACCGCCGCCGACGGGCAAGATCGGCCCGGGGATGAACGCCCGTGGCGAAGTGGTCGATTCGAGCAAGGTTGAAGCAGGTTATGGCCTGAAGGTGAAAGGAATCCGTGATTGGGACGGTGAGATCACCGGCCGTCCGACGCCGGGCAGCAAATTCACCCGCCTGCAAATCGGCATGCCGATGAAACAGGTGACCGACCTGATCGGACCCCCTTCCGATCAGGGTGCTTATGTCACTGGCAAGGCGTTCATTCCATTTTTCTTCGGCGCCGACAAGCATCGTCAGGAACTGGTCTACAAAAACCAGGGGCGACTGATCTTCGCCGGTGGATCGCTGGGCGATTTTTCGAGTGCCCACTTGGTATGGATCATCCACAACGCCAACGAACCGGCCTATCGCTGACAACAGCATCCCGCGTGTCGCCACGCGATCCAGCAACGGCCGGGCCGACGCGTGCTGCTCGCGTTAAGCGTTTCTTTTCAATAAAATTGCCGGGTTTTGTGGAAGGTAGGCGATGCGTGTCACTCTAGTCCATCCCGCTGGCTTCAATTTCGTTCCCGGACAACCCGATTTCGCCGTGCTGGCCAACCGCATGCCGCCGATCGGCATCATGCAGTTGGCCAGTTGGCTGGAAAAACACGGTCACCCGACGCAACTGCACGATTGCCTGGGACCGTATGCCCCATCGAGCCTCTCGGCCAATGTCGATTTGATTCTGGCGACACAACCGGAACTGGTCGGTTTCAGCGCCACCACCTCGGGCTTCATGGACGCTTTCGCCATCGCCGCTCGACTCAAACAGTGTCGCCCGACACTGAAAATCGTTTTTGGCGCGGTACATGTCTCGTCGATCGGCGCGCCGATTCTCGAACGTTTCCCGGAAATCGACTACCTGTGTATTGGCGAGGGCGAAGGCTGTCTGCTCGATCTGGCCAACGAAAGACCGCTCAGGGAAATCGACAATCTGGTTTTCCGAGACGATGACGGCCGCATCATCTGCAATCCCCGGCGACCGAGAATCGTCAACCTCGACGACCTGCCTCTCCCCGCCTACGAGAAGTTGGTCGGCTTCCCGGATGCCTACCATCTGCCGCTGTTCGCCTACGAAAAACGGCACGGGGCGACGATGATCACCTCGCGCGGCTGTCCGTACACCTGTTCGTTTTGCGACCGTACCGTCTTCGAACGACTGTACAAGACCAATTCGGCACAATACACCTACGAGCACATGCGCTACCTGCGTGATCGGTTCGGCGTCTATCACATCAATTTTTACGACGACCTGTTCACCGCCCACAAGAAGCGAGTCAACGAGTTGTGCGAATTGTTGATCGCCAAACCGCTGGGCATGCAGTTCAACTGCGCGATCCGCACGGGCCACACTTCGGACGACATGCTGGCGATGCTCAAGGCTGCCGGCGCGCTGATGGTATCGATGGGCATCGAGTCGGCCGACCCGGCGATGATGGAGCGGCACAAGGCCGGTGTGACGCTCGAACAAGTACGCCAGACGGTGCGTCAAATCCATGCCGCCGGGCTGCGCGCCAAGGGTCTTTTCATCTTCGGTCTACCCGGCGAAACACCGGAAACCCTGCGTCGAACCAGCGATTTCATTCTTTCGCTGGATCTCGACGAGATGAACATGACCAAGTTCAGTCCGATGTACGGCGCGCCGATCTGGGATGAATGCGTCAGCGGTGAAAGCGGCGATTTCATTGAGGACTGGCGGTTGATGAACTGCCTGAACTTCGTCTACAAGCCGGAAGGCTTCGCTTCACGCGAGGAAATGGATGCCTTGTACAACTGGCACGTCAAACGGTTCTACGACAGCCCAGGCTATCGCCGGCGTTTCGTCAAGCGCTTGTGGCAGCATCGCTGGAGCCTGTGGCACGTGCTCAAGCACTTGCCGGAAACCATCGCCGCCGCCCGCTATTTCAGCGCCAACAAGCAACAGCTTGAGCGCGCCAAAGCGGAATTCGTCAGGGAGCCGCGCCAGCCGGTCGGCCTGCAGCCCTTCCTCAGTCCCGAACTTCAGGCCGATGCGATCGCTTCCCTGTCTCCGATCAAGGTTTCACGCCGACCGCGTAAAGCTTCGGCCCAAGCGGTTTGCGCGACCTCGCCCGGCTCGGATGTGGTCGCGCAAAGCGCCTGACCGATTGTGCCAGGAGTCTGTCGGTTTTGAGACGGATTGTCTGTGCCGGAGGGAAGGGCGGTTCATTTTTCCCCGACTTTTCGTGAAACGGGTCTCTATGCGTCGCGAAGTCAGGAAAATGGGTCCTCACTCTGCCACTCGGCTCGCGGCGATTACGCAAGCCCGACCGGCTCCTGGGAGCACGATCGGCCTATCGATTCAAAAGGATTTGTAATGAACGATCAGGAAATGACGAGCAACGAAGCACAAGATTGCGATGTGTTGGTCATTGGCGGCGGACCTGCCGGCTCGACGGTCGCACCCTTGCTGGCTGAAAAGGGCTACCGAGTGGTTCTGCTGGAAAAGGCTCACCATCCGCGTTTCCATATCGGCGAATCGCTGTTGCCTGCCAATCTGACGCTTTTCGAACGGCTTGGCGTCGCCGGGCAGATCAAGGCGATTGGCATGGAGAAATGGGGCGCCGAGTTCATTTCGCCCAATCACGATCATTGCCAGGTCTTTCAATTCGCCGACGCCTGGGACAAATCGATGCCCTACGCCTACCAGGTCAAACGCGCCGAATTCGATCACATTCTGATCGACAATGCTGCTCGCAAGGGGGTCGAGGTACATCAAGGGTGCCGGGTGCGGACGGTGGATTTTACACCTGATCAGTCGGCGGTGATCGCTGCCCGCTACGACGACGGCCGCCAGAGTCAGTGGCGGGCGCGTTTCGTCGTCGATGCCTCGGGTCGCGACACGTTTCTCGCCAATCGCTTTCAGATCAAGCACCGCAATCCCCAGCACAACAGCTCGGCGGTGTATGGCCACTTCGCCGGCGCTAGGCGACACACCGGTCGGGAACAAGGCAATATCAGCATTTATTGGTTCGAACACGGCTGGTTCTGGTTCATCCCGATGCAGGGCGACGTCACCAGCGTCGGGATGGTCACCTGGCCGTATCATATGAAAAGCAAGGGTCAGCGGACGATCGAACAGTTTCTGCGCGACGGCATTGCCAGTTGTCCGCCGCTCGCCGAGCGGCTGAGCGACGCCCGGCTGATCAATGAGGTCGAAGCGACCGGCAACTTTTCCTATGTCTCCGAGCGCAACCATGGCCCAAATTACCTACTGCTCGGTGACGCCTACGCGTTCATCGACCCGGTGTTTTCCTCCGGAGTGTGGCTGGCCATGAACAGCGGGGTGATTGCCGCCGAGGCCATTGATACCTGCCTGAGCAGGCCGGCCGAGGCGACTGCGGCGTTGAAGCGCTTCGACGCGCAGATGCGGCACGGTCCAAAAGAGTTTTCGTGGTTTATCTATCGGATGACCAACCCGATCATGCGCGATTTCTTCATGGGCCCGAAAAATATCTTCCGCGTCAAGGAAGCCTTGCTGGCGGTGCTCGCCGGCGACATTTTCGGCAACACGCCGATCTGGCGCTCGATCCGGATATTCAAGCTGCTCTATTACATCGCCAACCTGATCCAGCCCCGCCGTGCCCTGAAGGGTTTCACGCGGCGACGCTTCAACATCCGTCCGGTGGACGATGGCGCGCTGAGTTCCAGTCCATGACATTTGCGTTATGCATCGCCCCCGATCCGGCGTCTCTGGCCGCGCTGATCGGCAACCGGGCCGATCACATTCTCGGCGGAGCCATCGTTGGCGCCAATCCGCCCCTCCGACCTGCGTTACCTTGGTCGGCGATCCAGGCCGTTGCTGCGCCATTGCTCGGCGATTCCAGCGCATGGATACAGGAGCTCTGGCAAACCGACGAAGATTGTCGGACAGGGGAATTCGCCGGCATCGCCTTCCGCCGCAACAGCGAGCTGCTTTACGGCGTGCTTCGGTTCGACGAACAGAATTTCGTCGGCACGAGCGGTCAGCTACCGCTGCAGACGGCAACCGAGGAGGCTTACCGGCGGATTTTCGCGTTGCTCGACCGTCAGTCGCTGCCCTATCTCTGGCGGGTCTGGAATTACTTTGCTGACATCAACCGTGAGACCGATGGTCTCGAACGCTACCGGCAATTCAACATCGGCCGCTACAACGCGTTTCAAGCCTGCGGCCGTACGGCGGCCGGTGCGGTCCCGGCCGCTTGCGCCATCGGCCTGCGCGACGGGCCGCTGAGCGTAGGATTCATCGCTGGTGGGCAGCCGCCACTGGCGATCGAAAATCCGCGGCAGATCAGTGCCTACGACTACCCTGCCGCCTACGGACCACGCAGCCCGACTTTCTCACGGGCGGTGCTGATAACACTCGCGCAACAGCAAAGTCTGTTCATTTCCGGCACCGCCAGCATCGTCGGTCATCGCACGGTCCATCCGCACGATGTCGCCGCGCAGTGTCACGAAACGCTGGACAATATCGCCGCGGTAGTCGCCGAGGCCAACCATCATCGCCAAGGCCCCTCTTTTTCGTTGAACAGCCTGACCTACCGTGCCTATTTGAGGTACGACAGCGACTATCCCGTCTTTCGCGACGTAATCAGCCAACGCCTCGGTACCGACACTTCGCTTGTCTGCGTACAGGCCGACATCTGTCGTCACGACCTGCTGGTCGAAATCGAGGCCATGGCCACTCTTCCTGCAAGGAGTCGTTGATGCCCAGCACAATTGTGTCGTCCATCCTGCTGACCAGTCTGCTCGCCGGCGTCATCGGCGTTGCCGGCGCCGCCGACCAGCCGTTATGGGAAATTGGCGCCGGCGTTGCCGCGCTTTCCTTTCCCGCCTACCGCGGCTCGGATCAGCGTCACGACTTCCTGCTGCCGGTACCGCATTTCACTTATCACGGCGACTTTTTGAAGGCCGATCGACACGGCATCCGCGGCAGTTTTTTCGACAGCGATCGCGTTGATATGACCGTGAGTCTGGCCTTGTCGCCACCGGTGAGCAGCGACCGGATCGATGCTCGTTCCGGCATGTCCGACCTGGACGCCGCCTTCGAGATCGGCCCGCAAATCGATTTGACGTTGTGGCGATCGGCGAATCGCGCCCGCTTCTTCAAGCTGCTGCTGCCGTTGCGCGGCGCGTTCACCGTCGAAGGAACGCCACGCGATATCGGTTGGGTTTTCCACCCGAAGCTGAACGTCGATATCACCGACCTGTCAACACTGCCCGGCTGGAACATCGGCTTGCTGGCTGGACCGCTGTTCGGCAATCGCCGCCAGCACGCCTATTACTATTCGGTTGACAACCAGTACGCGACAGCGACACGGCCCGCCTACGCCGCCGCCGGCGGGTACGCCGGCATGCAATACCTGGCGGCGCTGTCGAAACGCTACGACCGATTGTGGGTCGGCGGCTTCGTTCGCTACGATAATCTTTCCGGCGCCCGCTTCGCGGACAGTCCGCTGGTCCGGCAGAAGGATTATTGGGCAGCCGGTGTGGCGGTGACCTGGATCTTCGGCGAATCATCGACGCGTGTCCGTGTCGATGATTAAAGCCGATCACGCCGGGTGGCTGTGGTCGGCCTATGAAATCCTGGCCAT
>JAEUOJ010000103.1 GCA_016789495.1 Accumulibacter sp.
ACGCTGACTCTTACGCCACTCGAGACGCCGCTGGTCTATCCTTAATCCGTGTCCAATCACTCGAGGTCTGTCACGGAAAATTGATTTGATGAGATGCCAAGCCAATTCATTGTTCATCCAGACGGTCATGCCGTACTTTCAAGTGCGTCAGATCGGCAAGTTCCCTGACATCGCACCCTGGGCTGTCGCCGATGGTCGAATACCGCCCGACAGCACCACGGAAGGCGATGAATGATCCAAAGGGGTCGGTGTCCCCCGACAGGCGCCAGGCCAAGCCTGGACCAAACGCTGAAAAATGAACGCATGCCTCCCGTCGATACCGCTGTTCAACGGAAGCAACGAATAAACTCCGCCAGGCTGTGCAGGCCTGCAAAGCAGGATTCTGGTCAAATTCATCCACCGATACCTGAGCTGCGAATTTTACACACGCGGATTCGGAAGAATTGCAAATAAAAATTTGCAATACATTGTTGATCGACCCACGACAGATTGTTTTTAGTTGGCCGACGGCTAAAAATTTTAATGACACGGCAAGCAATTCAATACCCAACAGGTTATCGACATGTCAAATGCACCCGCGAACAACAAGTCAATCGGACCGATGCAGCAAACTGGAGGAAACGGGATTTCCAAACCAAAAATTCTTGTTTTTACCACCGTTTATCCGAATGTGGCACAGCCGAATTTCGGGCTGTTCGTCAGAGCCCGAATGTCAAGAGTAGGTGCGGAATTACCGATGGTCGTCGTCGCCCCGGTGGCTTGGTTCCCATTGCTTGGGCTGCTCAGACTAATCAAACCAGAATTCAGACCGCCGGTGCCGAAATTTGAAATTCAGGATGGCATCGAAGTTTATCATCCCCGCTTTTTCTCAATTCCGCGCTATCTGAAGTTTTTAGATGGATTCTTTCTGGCCATTGGTAGTTATGGAACTCTGAAAGAAATAAAAAAGCGGTTTGATTTTGACATCCTCGATTCCCACTTTGTTTTTCCGGATGGTCATGCGGCATCGATTCTGGGCAGGTGGCTAAAAAAACCTTATACCATCACCCTGCGAGGCCAAATCGCAGCGATTTCGAAAACCCGATTGAGAAAAAAACTGGCTTGCGCGTCAATGGCTGGAGCAGCGAGAGTCTTTTCCGTTTCGGAATCACTGCGCCAGGGCGCAATTGAACTGGGAGAGCAACCGGAACATATTCGTGTCATTGGCAACGGCGTCGATTTAGAAAATTTCTATGCCGAAGATGTCGATATGTGTCGCCAGCGCTTTGGTTTGCCAAAAACCGCGAAAGTGTTGGTTTCCGTAGGTGGACTGACCGAAAGAAAGGGTTTTCATCGGGTTATTGAACATCTGCCTTATTTGCTTGAGAAGTTTCAGGACTTGCATTTGTTGATCGCTGGCGGACCCAGCCCGGAAGGAAATTGGGAAGAAAAGCTCAAACGACAAACGATTGAACTCGGACTGACCGACAAGGTCCATTTCCTGGGTCCGGTGTCGCCCAAAGAACTGCGGTTCGTCTACTCCGCGGGTGACGTGTTCGTCTTGGCAACGCGCATGGAGGGTTGGGCGAATGTCTTTCTCGAGGCCATGGCGTGTGGCTTGCCCGTGGTGACCACCCGGGTCGGAGGCAATGCCGAAGTCGTCAATTCGCCTTCGGTAGGCATTGTGGTGACCTATGGCGAGAAAGAAGCCCTGCGCGATGCGCTCTTGGATGCCTTACGTTGCCCCTGGGATAGTGCACAAATCATCGCCTATGCCAGAGACAACTCCTGGAAAAAGCGCATCCCGATCCTGGTCGACGAATTCAACGAGATAAAAAGGAGGCACTGCACATGAACATTGCCTCATTGATTTAAAAACCGTCAAAATTTTATGGATACGAACGATCAAACCAATACGATGGGGTTGCCACGCAAATGAATGATAAAAACGGCCAGCAACAATGGGATTCGAGCTCCGATCCCGGGTTTTTTGAGTACTATGAAAAGCAGAGTCAATCGAAAGCGACCTATGATCGTTTCGTTGTCGTTCGCGATAAAGTCATCAAATTGTATGCCGAACTGGGTTCTGGCGATAAAAGCTCTCTCGACGTGGCGGATATTGGCTGTGGCGCTGGAACGCAGAGTTTGTTATGGGCACAACTAGGTCATCGGGTTTCAGGAATTGACATCAACCAGCCGCTCATCGATTTGGCCAGGAAGCGAGCCGCTGAGGCCGGATTTACGATTCGCTTCGAAGTTGGCACAGCCACCGAGCTTCCTCTTGATGACCAGTCGATGGATGTCTGTCTCTTACCAGAATTATTGGAACATGTGGTTGACTGGCAATCGTGTTTAAAAGAGGCGTGCCGGGTTTTGAGAAGTGGAGGAATTCTTTATCTCAGCACCACCAATGTCCTTTGCCCGAAACAGGAAGAATTCAATTTGCCCTTTTACAGTTGGTACCCCGGTTTTTTGAAAAGACGATATGAGCACCTTGCGGTGACATCTCGCCCTGAATTGGCCAACTCAGCCCGCTATCCAGCCGTCAACTGGTTCAGTTATTATCAGCTCGCTGCCATTCTTGAAAAGTACGGCGTCAAAGCGTACGACCGTTTCGACATGATTGATGCCAACACCCTGGGTGGTGCCAAGAGTCTGGCTTTGAAGTTGTTGAAATCAGTGCCCCCCGTCAGAATGCTTGGACACATGTTCATCTCGGATACCGTCATCATCGGCCTCAAAAACAGCCGTTATTAGATTTAATCTTCCGGCGATCCAAAGCCGACGGGGACGTTGATGAAAGTTTATCTCACATTCGACATCGAGATTTGGTGTAACAACTGGGAAGAACTCGACAGTCGCTTTCCTCAGAGCTTTCATCGTTATATTTATGGGCGGTCAGAGAAAGGTGATTACGCCTTGCCAAAAACCCTGGAAATCCTTGACAAATATGGCTTGAAAGGTGTCTTTTTTGTTGAGCCCATGTTTGCGGGCCGCTTTGGGGTGGAACATTTGGCGCAGATCACGCAGATGATTCAGCAGGCTGATCAGGATATTCAGTTGCACCTGCATCCGGAATGGACCGATGAAATTCGCCCGCTGCTCTTTGACAGTGCGAAAACCAAGCGCCAACATCTTTCCTATTATTCATTCGAAGAGCAGTGCGCCTTGCTGAACTACGGCAGAAAAATGTTTTCTTTGGTCGATTGTCCGCAGATCAACGCTTTTCGCGCCGGAAGTTTTGCTTGCAACATCGATACCTATCGCGCGCTGCAGTATTGTGGTTTCGCAGTGGATAGCAGTCTCAATGTAGTTCATCCGGCGTCTGGACTGGATTTGCGCAATGTCCTCGATTTCTATCACCCGCAAACCTACCAGGGAATAAATATTCTGCCTATGTCGGTGTTTCGTGACGGTTTCGGCAAACTGCGGCCAGCCCAATTGGGCGCCTGCAGTCTATCTGAATTGCGTAGCGCCTTACGTTCCGCGCTGGCCAACGGCGTGCAGCATTTCGTCATTCTTTCCCATAACTTCGAAATGCTTAAGCCAGGGCGTTGTGACCCGGATTCGATTGTCGTCAGGCGCTTTACCGGTTTGTGTGAATTTCTTGCGGCCGAGCGCACGGCATTCGAAGTCAGCGTGCTTTCTTCGACACCAGTCATCGATGAGTCCCCGACGACTCGACGACCCATCGCGGTCAAGCTCACCGACACTCTGCAGCGTCATGGAGAGCAGCTGCTCCGGCGACTGACTTCCTGATCGATCGCCTCGACACGGAGTCTGGAAGGCGTCGAACGATGCTGCCAAGCGCTATCAACCGCCCGGCACACGAAGCAAGTCCACCTCTCGGGTGGTTTCGATCCGGTTTCGGGCAATTTTGAATGTAACCGCCTGCGCAAAACCCGGATTGCTTTGGATACAAACCAGAAACTCTTTGCAGGGAATCGCCACCACCTGACAAGTCGTCAAAGCCAGCGCGGCGGTAGATGCCCCGGTTTCCAGCAACGACGGCACGTTGCCAATGAGGTCTCCCGGGCCGCGCAAAGCGACGAGTTCTTGTCGCCGGGATTTCAACCGCCGCTCGGGGAGCCCATCCGGGCGGGGAGAGTAGGCAGAGGGGTCATGGCAAGTGATCTTGACAAAGCCCGAGACCACCACGAAGACCGTATCCGATTCATCGTGCTGACCGACGATACGACTGCCAGGCAGATGGGTTTGCCAATCGGCGACGGCCGCCAAAGCCTGTAGCTGATTTTCCGACAACTCGGCCAACAGCGGCGAAGCGCGCAAAGTCTCGGGTTGCAGGACATCGAATCTGCCTTGCTTTCGACAAGAGTCATCCACTTGCGCCAGAGCAGCCGCGAGCTGAACCCGAAACTCCTCGTCAGAGCAAGGGGTGATAATCCGTAAAAGTGGTGTGGTAATGGAACTGCGGGGAACCCCAGTCGACTCAAAGTGATTACCGAGCAGCACGCAAGCGCATGCCGGTTGCTGGAGCAACATTTGTGCAATGAATTCGCTGCCATCGAACGCTTGCGGATCGAGATCGCAGATCGCCACCGCGAACAATTGTTCCCGGGCTCGGGCAAGGGCGCACGCCGGATTGACGAAATGCTCGGTGAGATACTCGTCAGTTCGATCCGGAGACGCGAAGACGCTCGCGAGCCGCTCAATGATAGTGGAGTCACTGGTCAGGATAAGAACACGTCTCGGCTGATTCTTTACCACGGTCCCTCCAAGAATCGTGAAGATGGGTGATTCAACTGTTGCAAATCATCGGTCAGGCCCCCATTGTCATCCGAGCTCACCTCACAGGGGCGTTGTCACCGTGCAACCGCGAATTGCGCAAAGCGAATGGTAAAGCCCTGCGCCATGGCGCGCAACGACGCATGCAATCCATGTCGCTCATCTGCCCGGCAACCCCGGTCAGGGCAACTCGACGAAGGAGAGCTGATTTTTTGTTCTTGCCGGATTGTGCGAGATTGGCAGTATCATGTTTTGCGATTCCGGAGCGTGCCAACACCGGGTGACTGACTTGATCAAGAAAGAGTAAGGCATGAGACGTCGGAATGGCCCAAACACCAATTCGGACGTCGGGCCGAAGCCGGCTGACGGACGCGAGAGCGCCACGGCGCGAATCGGCTGTTCTTCAGAGGATTCATTGATCAGCACAGCATTGGAGGCGATCTGATGACGCACGCTCCAGTCTGGCTGTTCGACCTTGACAATACGCTGCACGACGCCAGCCGGCACATCTTTCCGCACATCAACCGGGCGATGGTCGACTACATCTGTCGGCACCTGGAGGTCGACGAGGAGCAGGCCATCCGTCTGCGCCAACAGTACTGGCTGCGCTATGGCGCCACCCTGCTCGGCCTGATGCGTCATCACCGCGTCGATCCGCGGCATTTCCTGTGGCATACCCACCAGTTTCCCGACCTACGGCGGATGGTGGTTTTCGAACGCGCCTTGCGGGTGATGTTACGGCGCTTGCCGGGACGAAAAATCATTTTCTCGAACGCTCCCGGGCATTACAGCCGTGCGATACTCGAATTGACCGGCATCGTTCGCCATTTCGACGCCCTGTACTCGGTCGAACGCGTCGCCTATCAGCCCAAACCGGCAATCGGCGGTTTTCGGCTGCTGCTGCACCGCGAGCGGCTGGTCGCCGATCGTTGCGTGCTGGTCGACGACTCGTTGGCCAACCTGCAAACCGCCAAACGCCTGGGGATGAAAACGGTCTGGATCAGCCGCTCGACCCGTCAGCCGGCGTGGGTCGATAGCCGCCTGAATTCGGTCCTCGAACTGACCTACCGTCGGCCAGCGGGCATCCGCCACTGAGCCGGCGCGGGCATACGCCGCTCGACCACGCTGAAAGTCGAAGGACGGCGATCCGTTTGAGACACTTTCCCTGCCCGCTGCGAGCCAGCCAAACGGCATAGGTGATCCGCCATCCGTCGCCCCAATCCGTTGGAAGCCCCACGCGCAGCTGGCAGCGAGCAATGTCGGCCAGCGTATTGGTGGTCAGTTCGCCGGGGACCAAGAAAATCGACCCGATCGATGGATTTGTGCGTTGCCTGACCAGGGTCGGCAACGCCGACGCCATCTGTCAAGCCGATCTCCCGCGTCGACCAGGCAGTCGGAGTGGACACGTTCTGGAATCCGCAAACCGCGGCAGGTCCTGGCGGCCGGGATGATCGAAAATCCTGGAAACAGCTTGTGGCGTCGATCCGGCCGAGCGCGGCAGTCATGCTCTGCCGCGCCAAGCAAACGCATCAATTACTGTCCCAGGGATGGACTAAAGATCAACGTTCGCCAATAATGACGCGTTCAGTGGTAAACACCCACCGATTTTGCAAAGTCGGCACAATCGATTGGCGAGGCCCAGGATGCGCTATCAGGTTTTCATGGAAGAAGAAGAAGGCTCCGATGGAGCCGGTGATTTGGGTCATTTCGACAATCTGGACGATGTCTGGGAGTTCATCCGCCACCGCCTGCCGACCGGCGTATTCAGTAACCGCCGTTTGGTGTGGATCAAGGACAATGAAGCCCAAAGCGACGTCTCATTTTCTCTGACCGCCGATCTATGGTCGCAACACTGCGAAACGCCGTTGGCTTTTGCGCGCTGCTTCAAAATGTTTTTTGTATTCAAAGATCAATAACGAGGTTGGCAGCAACCCTTCACCAGCCGCGCTACCGTCGGCTGACCGGAGGCCGCTGTCAATGATCGCCGGTTCTGGTCGCCTGCTGGCAGGCACGATGCTCAGTCGCTCAGCAGGTACGGCATAATGATAAAATAACCCTTACTGACAAGTGGGTCAGCAAGCCTCTGCCGAACAGAGGCACCATCGCCAGGGAAAAATGATCGGGACTGGAGGAACAGCAACCAATGGCTGAAGACAGTCTGTTTTTTCGCCCGGTCAAAGATTACTGCCAGCAAACGGTCGTCAGTTGCGGCCCGGACGATGCACTGGTTGAAGTCGCCGGGACGATGCGTCAAAAGAACATTTCCAGCGTTTTGGTCAACGAAGGCAAGGTGCCGATCGGCATATTTACCGACCGCGATCTACGCAACAAGGTGATCGCGACCGGCATCGATCCGGGCACGCTGACCGTCCGTTCGATCATGCACAGCCCGCTGTCGACCATTGGCGAACATGCACCGCTTTACGAAGCGTTGTACCGCATGTCACACGAGGGCATACACCGCCTAGCGGTGGTGGACAGCAAAGGCAAATTGGCCGGCATCATCACTGACGGCGACATTCTCCGCTTGCAAACGCATTCGCCCCAGCAATTGGTCCTCGACATTGAACGCGCCCGCGACCTGGCGGAGCTCAAGACGGTTTACGACCGTATTCAGGGGCTGGTGTTGCATCTCAGCGGCAGCAACGACGGTACCGGTACGCGCGGCATGGTGCGGATGATCGCCCACCTCAACGATCAGATTCTGCTGCGACTGATCGCTTTGTTGCGCCAACAGCGTTTTGCCGACCTGCCGGAACGCTTCGCATTCGTCGTTCTCGGCAGCGAAGGCCGCGGCGAGCAGACCCTGCTTACCGACCAGGACAACGCGATCGTCTACGGCGACGAGCTCGATGACGACCAGATCCGCCAGATCGAGCATTTTTCCAAGGTCTTGATCGACTCGCTGATCGCCATCGGCATTCCGCCCTGCCCGGGCGGAATCATGGCCAACAACCAGGAATGGCGGCGCAGCCTCGGCCAATGGACCGAGCAGCTCAATAGCTGGTTGCGCACGCCCACTCCGACGCACGTGCTGAATTGCGGCACATTCGTCGACATCCGCACCATTTACGGCGACCCGTCTTTCGAACTTCAGCTGAAGAAGCAGCTTTACGATCACGTCAAGCGCGACAAACTATTCCTCATGCGCATGGTCGAAAATACTCTGCGTTTCGTGCCGCCGATCGGTTGGTTCGGTCGAATCAAAGGTGAAAAGGACAGCGCGCATTCAGGGATGCTGGAGATCAAGAAAGCCGGCATCTTCGCCATTTCCGAAGGGATCAAGGCCCTGGCGATCCAAAATGGCAAATTGAAAGGCAGCACGCACCAACGCCTCGAGGCGTTGGTCAAAGACAAGGTGGTCAACAAGAAAATGGCCGAGACGATTGCCGAATGTTTCGATTTTCTGGTCTTGATGCGTCTACGCGGCCAGGTCGAAGCGGTCAGGGAAGGACGCAAACCCGACAACTACATCCCGCTCGACCGCCTGAACATGATGGAAATCGGCCGTTTGCAGATTGCCTTGAAAGGGGTGGAAAAGTTCCAGGAGTTCATCAAAGTGCACTTCAAGCTGCACCTGCTGCGCTGATTCCGGCCCTTTGTCAGGGTCGACACCTGCCACCTAATCCACAAACCGTCCCGATCACCAAGCCCAGTGTGACCCCGTCGTGCGGACCAAACGGTTAAAAGAGACCGACGTCGGTATCCTCTTCCTTCTTGACGCCGGGTTTTCGCCCACGCGCCGGTGTTGGCGGATCGCAGGAGAGCCGGCAACTGGTCCCTTCGATTTTGCGCCCTTCGATAAAGCGGGTCACCTTGCAGCAGATCACATCGCCGGAAGCCGCCAGCCTGGCAATCTGCTCGCGCAGATCGGCCATCGGAATCGCCAGCGATTCGGCCATATCGACGTCGAGTTGCTCGCCGTTCGTGCGCAGATAAGCCAAAATCGTATCGGTCATTTCACTACCCTCAAATATGCATTTCCAAGCGGCCAAGACGACAGTTTGCGCCGCCTGACAGGATCTGGCAAATCCTTGCCCCCTGGCGGCGCGGAGCGCGCGGGCGGCAGGACGTGGCAGATCGGAGGATTCGACCCGATTTTCTGCGCGAATAGCCCACATGGTTTGCTTGATACGCCTTGAAAACTGCGCTCGTCTCACACGACATTCGCGTCGCCCCAGACCGTCCGAGGGAAGGCTGGCCGTTTGGATGAAGCAATCACCCGCTGACCGCTCGGCCCTCCCCCGGTGTTCGTTGGGATAAAAAACCCGATGCCGTGGCACCGGGTCGGTGATTGCTGGCAACGTACTGACGCGCCATCAATAGTCGTCAGACTTTGGCTGGCAGCAACTTGACCGCCGGTTCGATCATTTTCTCGACGCTCTTGACAGCGGGTGCTGCCAATTGCTGCCACTGGCCAAACATCGATTTGACCATCGTCATCAGCGATTTAGCCCCTTCGGTAGCGCCGTCGACAAACGCCGGTCTCTGCTCCCACAATTTGTCGATGGTCGTGGAAACGTCGCTTCTCGTCTCGTTGATCTGGCTTTCGACGATCTGGACGATCGCGTTCGACGATTCGGTATAGATTTCGTACGCCCGACGATAATAGGTCATCGACTGCTCGAGAGCCGCGTCGGCAACCGGCTTTTGCAGCGCTTTGAGACCTTCCAGATCACGGACGTCCATGAGCGAATTGAAGGTTTCGACATTGCTTTCGATGGCTGCGCGCGCAGTCTGCAGATTCAAAGCAGCCCATTGACCAATGCTGTCGAATGAAACGTTGGCAATTCCTTTGATCGCTTCCACACCCGTCTTGTTGGAGTTGGCGATTTTTTCCGCGATATTGGACACGTGACTCTCCTGTTATAAAAATGAGTTCATAGCCTCTGAAAATTCCAGAGCATCTTTGCTGCACCGCAGCAGTGACAGCATTGTATTCACCTGGCCGTACTTGTCAACTGTTTTTGCTGCGATGCAGCAATTGCTCCGATCACCTCCTTCCGGACGCGTCGGCGACGGGTAGAATGACGACTTTTCGCTGGAGAACGATCGCATGCCGGAACAAACCCTTTACCAACTGATCGGTGGCGAATCGACCGTTGCCGCGCTCTGCGACCACTTTTACGGGTTGATGGCGCAAACACCGCAATTTCAAACCATCCGGGCGATGCACCCGGACAATCTACAGTCATCACGCGACAAATTATTCATGTTTTTATCGGGTTGGTTGGGCGGCCCGGATCTGTATGTTCAGCAGATCGGCAATCCGATGCTCCGCCGCCGTCACCTGCCCTTCGCCATCGGCACCGAGGAGCGTGACCAGTGGGTCGCCTGCATGTACCTGGCGATGGAATCGGTTAGCATCGAAGACGCACTGCGCAAAAAGTTGCTCGACGCATTCTTCAATACCGCCGATTTCATGCGTAACAAAGCGGGCTAAATTTTTTTGCGGCGCAACATCAGACGATCGGGGATGGTCTGCGCGTGATAGAATGGCCGCCCTTCAACCTCGGCTGATCCGCTCATGTCCCGTGCTGTCCGCAACATTGCCATCATCGCCCACGTAGACCACGGCAAAACCACGCTGGTCGACAAACTGCTCGTCCAGGCCGGCAGCTTCTCCGCCCACCAGCATATCGGCGAGCGGATGATGGATTCAAACGATCTTGAAAAGGAGCGGGGCATCACCATCCTGGCCAAGAATCTGGCTGTCGATTACCAGGGGGTGCATATCAACATCGTCGACACCCCGGGGCACGCCGACTTTGGCGGCGAAGTCGAACGCGTGTTGTCGATGGTCGATGGCGTGCTGCTGCTGGTCGATGCCGTCGAGGGTCCGATGCCGCAAACCCGCTTCGTGACCAAGAAAGCGCTGGCCCTCGGCCTCAAGCCGATCGTGGTGGTCAACAAGATCGACCGCGATGGCGCCCGCCCGGATTGGGTGATCGACCACACTTTCGATCTATTCGACAAACTCGGCGCCAGCGACGAACAACTCGACTTCCCGGTGCTCTATGCCTCGGCGATCAACGGCTACGCCACGCGTGATCTATCGCAACCCTCGCCTGACATGCGCCCGATGTTCGAAACGATCCTCGACAGCGTCTCGCCACCACGCGCCGACGAAATCGACGGACCACTGCAAATGCAGATTTCGGCGCTTGATTACTCGAGTTACGTCGGCCGGATCGGCATCGGTCGAATCCAGCGAGGCAGGCTCAAGCCGGCACAGCAGGTGCTGGTGATGTATGGACCGGCCAACGCTGACGGCAAATTCGAACATGGAACGCCGAAAACCGCCAAGGTCGGGCAAATCTTCGGTTTTCGTGGCATGGAGCGGATTGCGTTGGACGAAGCCCTCGCCGGCGACATCGTCCTGGTCACCGGCATCGACGATTTGTCGATCGGCTGCACGATCACCGATGCCGAAAAACCCGAGGCCCTGCCGATGCTGCGGGTCGACGAACCGACCCTGAACATGACCTTCATGGTCAACAATTCGCCGTACGCCGGCAGCGAAGGGAAATTCGTCACCAGCCGTCAAATCGGCGAGCGCTTGCGCAAGGAACTGCTGACCAACATGGCTTTACGAGTCGAGGAAACCAGCGATTCCGACACCTTCCTGGTCTCCGGTCGTGGCGAACTGCATCTGACCATCCTGCTCGAAACGATGCGTCGCGAAGGCTACGAACTCGCCGTCGGCAGACCGAAGGTCATCTACAAGGAAATCGACGGCGAAACCTGCGAACCGTATGAAATGCTCACCATCGATGTCGAGGAAGCGCATCAGGGCGCGGCGATGGAAGCCCTTGGCTACCGCAAGGGAGACCTGCAGGACATGTCCTCCGACAGTCGCGGACGTGTACGCCTGGAATACCGGATCCCGGCGCGCGGCCTGATCGGTTTCCAGGGCGAATTCTTGAACATGACCCGCGGCACGGGCTTGATGAGTCATGTGTTCGACGATTACGGGCCGATCAAGGGCGACATCCCCGGCCGTCGGAACGGGGTGCTGATATCCGGCGAAAAAGGCGAAGCCGTCGCCTATGCCCTCTGGAAACTCCAGGACCGCGGCCGGATGTTCGCCATCCCTGGCGACCGCCTGTATGAAGGAATGATCATCGGCATCCACAGCCGCGAAAACGACTTGGTGGTCAATCCGATCAAAGGCAAGCAATTGACCAACATCCGCGCCTCCGGGTCTGATGAAGCGGTGCGACTGGTACCGGCCGTCGCGCTGACGCTGGAATCGGCGGTCGAATTCATCGACGATGATGAACTGGTCGAAATCACTCCGAAAACGATTCGCCTGCGCAAACGCCTGCTGACCGACAACGAGCGCCGACGCGCGGCTCGGGAAGGGTGAGCGGCACTCGACGGCGCCAGTTTCAGCGGCCCGGCCGCAATGACCGTCATCCCGTTGCGCAAAGTCTGTTCAATCATTTCAAGCCTCTGGCAACCGGCACGACCCTTTCGCCATCCTTGAGAAGCGCTTGACCACCCACGTCCTGCATTCCGAGGCAACGGCTTGCGGTCGCACTTGCATCGCCGGCCGGCGAAAGCCCCGTCAATCCATACCGCATCACTGGCCATCGTATTTCCGAGGGGGCCTTCATTTGACCGTTTATCCCGAGCAAAGGCTAAAATGCGCGATCGGGGAATTGTGTTGTCGCCGAAAGCCACCACCCGGCACGGCGGATCATCCACATGATCAATCGTCAATGAAGCGCCAACCGGCGACGGATGGTGTGGGTGACGCGGTGGCACCGGATGAAGCACGGGCGTTGGTCCATGGAATCGGACGTTCCGTTTTTTCGGAGCGGTTGCCTGCCTGAATACGAAAGAATCGATGAAGGATTATTACGCCGAATTGGGGGTCGCCAGCGACGCCTCCATCGACCAGATCAAACAGGCTTATCGTCGGAAGGCGCTGCAATTTCACCCGGACCGGAACACCGACGCGGACGCCGCCGATCAATTCCGCGCCGTGCAAGAAGCGTATGACACGCTGGGCGACGATCAACGCCGACAGGACTACGACGACAACCGCCGCCGCAACCTGCTCGATCAGCCGCTGCAAACGGCACGCGAAATCTGGCAACACTATCTTGAAGGAGTCCTGCAGTGAGGCTGTCACCCTATTTTGCAGAGTTGAAATCAGCTTACGAAGCGGAACTGGATGATCTGATGACCGATTCCGCTGGACACGACGTCCTCGCCAGGCGTTTGCGCGACAAACGAAAACAAGTGCCACTGTTATTGCCGATGATCGAATGCAACCCGGAAATGGTGGCCGTCGCCTTTCATGGTGGACTGGATTTTCCGCACCCGGAAATTTTCAAACAACTGGCCGGTCTCGACCCCGAGGATCTGCCGAGCTGGTCGCAACTGCACACCTCGGTTAATTTGCAACCCTGGGCGGCGATGCTCGCCGAAA
Source organism: Accumulibacter sp. (assembly GCA_016789495.1). Lineage (GTDB taxonomy): Bacteria > Pseudomonadota > Gammaproteobacteria > Burkholderiales > Rhodocyclaceae > Accumulibacter. The sequence goes on from JAEUOJ010000103.1 coordinate 13,166, forward strand.
TCGTTCTGCAGGACCCTTTTGGCGATCATTTTCTGGTCATTACCGCCTGCCTGGAATACTTGCGCGGTAAAGCCGAAGCCGCCGACGACCGGCCGACAGCCCACCCGGCGAGCCATGGGCACGACGAGGAGCGGCGCGATGACGATGAGCCTGACGACCGCGACCTCGAAGAAGCGGGCGAGGACTGGCTTTCGCAACAAGGTTTCGATAGAAAAGACCCTTACTATGGAACTTAGGCAATGACTTATCCCGCGCTTGTCAAAGCCGAAAAACTGCTCCGGGCCGGCGATATCGTCGGAGCGGAAGCCGCGCTGGTCTCGCTGGTGGATAGCGATGGAGACCAGGCGCTGGTCGTCGCCCTCGACGAATTCCCCCCCAAGGACCTGCTGGCGGTGCTGCGCGACTACGATTCTTCGAAGGAATCGGTGGTCAATCTGCTGGTTTCGCCGGAGCAATTCGCCCGAGCGATCGTTCTCGAAAGACGTTATGGGGAAAACAACCATCAACGGCTGCATGGCATGATCAACTCGGTGATCTTCAGAGCCGATGGTGACCCCGGCGAGTTTCTCGCGGCGATCGGGGAGATCGACGGCGGCACCGACGTGCTGGCCGACTATCTCTGGGAACGCGTCGAAAATATCGAGCATTTCTTCCGGACCGGCACCTTCGATTTCTTTGGCGAAGGCGACGAAGCGCTGATGGAAATGGACGACGACGAACGGCTGGAAGCGCTGTTCGATGCCGACGGCTATCGCCCGTTCCTCAATCACAGCGAAGTCAATGACCACGACTGGATGGAAGTGACTTGGCTGTTGCGTTGCCAGCACCCCGAATTGTTCCGCGAAGTGTTGCTGATCCTTCGCGCGCGGGTCAGCGCCGACGAGCGCCACCAAATGCTCGACGATCTGATTGCCGGCCGCATCGACCGGCCCTCCGCCAGCCCGTCGGGCGATCCGGCCTCTCGCCCGCTCGACCCTGAGGACGAATCGGCGCTCTGAGGCGACACCGCTCACCCGCACGCGCCGCCCGCCACCGATCTTACGCCACCATGTCGCCCGCCGAGCAACAAGTCACCGTTTACGAGGACCGGCCCTTTTTCGAGCGGGCGCTGCGACATGGCGTCCGGCAGGGATTGATCGACCGACCGCGGCTCGAACGATTTTTTAACGATGCGCCCAAAGGCATCGTCCAGATTGCCGACCATTTCGGCAGCGCCTATCTTCGCCCGAACATCGAGCTGGCACGGCAACGACTGGTCAATCTGATCAGCCTGTTTCTTGAGGCGGGCAGTGCCGGCGATCTCGAGCACGCGGCGCGCTCGCTGCGCGACCACACCTTGCTGTCCCATTCCCGTGGCGGTTCTGAAATGCTCAAAAGCCTGTGGCAGCTGCCGGAAGATACTACGCTAGGCGCACAAGCCCCGACCACCTCCCAGAAAGCTTTTCTCGCCGACTGGTCACTGCGTTCCTTGACCGATTACCGGCGCGCCCTGCTGCAACGCCAGGACAACCAGGCGGCGATCGAAGCGGCGAACACTTTCGTCACGCAGGCGAAACTATCGCCGCAGGAAGTGGACGGCGCCAGCGCCGAAGCGATCGTCCGCAGCGCTCTGCTGGTCACCTTGTGCGGCAAGTCAGCGCCGTTGCTCCCGAATGGTGGCGAATTTCTCCGCCTGTTGAAGCATTTGCGAGAGAAAGGCCTGTCGGCAAAAAACCGGCAACGCGTGCAAAAGCTGCTTGCCGCCCTGTCGCCAACGTCGCTGCCGGCCGTCGAACGTGAATGGCGACGCTTGGAAAATCACGACATGCCACGATTGCTCGACCACGGTTTGCCGATCGATCGGCTGTACACCGAGCTCGCCCCTTTTTATTTTCTGCGCGACTTCAATTTCGATGACGGTGGCCCACTGACCACGGTCACCTCGTCAACCTGGCGGGAAGTGACCAGTGACAAGAGCGACGACAGCTCACTGTTGACCGTTTTCGTCTGCCTGGCCGCCGGCGTCTCGCCAAAACCAGCACTGAATCGCAAAGCCGCCCGCACGCTGATTCAACAGAGCCGCGCCAACGGGCTACGCAACGATCCGGTATTGGCCTTCATTCGTGATTTCGCGCCCTTTGCGATGCAGGACGATCTGACCACGCTATGGCAGGAGTTCTTCGACGAAGCCGAAGCCTATCTGCTCGACGACTCCGACGATACTCTCAGCCAGGCGCTGCGTTTTCTGCGCGAGCACTGCGTGATCGTCTAAACGTGCTCTCCTTTGCCACAGCGCCCTATTGCTCGTCGCCATCGTCTTGTTCATCGTGATCGGGCAGTGCCTGCAGTTCTGCGGTCAGGGCCTCGATGCTCGGGAGGGCGTTTGCGATCGTTTCGGGCAACGCGGTGCGGTACGTAGATATGCCCATCGGCGTGCCGATGTCGCGCAGGGCGTACTCTGCGATGGTGCCTTTCTTGCTCTTGCAGAGCACCAGGCCGATTGTCGGCGCATCGACTGCTTTGTCCCGCACCAGGTCGTCGACAGCCGCCAGGTAGAAGTTGAGTTTCCCGACGTATTCCGGTCGGAAAGCGGTGTTCTTGAGTTCTATCACCACGTAACAGTGTAAGCGTGTGTGGTAGAAAAGCAGGTCGATGAAAAACTCGTCCCCTTCCACGTCGAGTCGGTACTGGCTGCCGACGAAGGCGAAACCCACGCCGAGCTCGATCAAGAAGTCTCGAAGGTGAGTGACCAGAGCCTTCTCGATGGCCCGTTCGCTGGCGGCGTCGGTGATGCCGAGAAAGTCGAAGGTATAAGGGTCTTTGAGGAGGTCGCGCGCCAGATCGGACTGTGGGGAGGGCAATGCGCGATCGAAGTTCGTCTGCGCCGCGCCGGCGCGTCGGTGTGCGGCTGTCTCGATCTGCATTTCGAGCACGGATCGACTCCAACCGTTTTCGATGGTTTTTCTGATGTACCACTCGCGGGTCGGACGGTCTTTGATCTGCTCGATGATCACACAGTTGTGCTTCCAGGGAATTTGGTCACCCGCTTGGTGACCAATTAGCCCTTCCGGCCAAGCCTCTGCAAACATCGCCATGTACTTGAGGTTGGTCAGGGACAATCCTTTCATGTCGGGGAATTCAGCGCGTAAATCACGCGCGAGTTGTTCCAGCACCTTGGAGCCCCAGGCCTGGCGCTTTCGCCTTTGAAGGATTTCTTGGCCCAAGTGCCAGTAGAGCGATATGAGCTCGCGATTGAC
>JAEUOJ010000105.1 GCA_016789495.1 Accumulibacter sp.
TGGTTTCGGCTTCACCGGAACCATGGACAAACTGGGCGTCGAGCGCCGTTTGCTGACCGCGGGCGAGAACAAGGGCTTCCTGGACCCGTTCTCGCCGCAGGACGAGAAGCAGAAAGCGCATGCGCAACTGTTGCTGACCGAAATCCATCGGCAATTCATCGAGGTGGTCCGCAAGGGACGCGGGCAGCGGCTCAAGGAAACACCGGAAATGTTTACCGGCTTGATGTGGACCGGCACGCAAAGTATCCAATTGGGGCTGGCCGATGGTTTGGGCACCGTCGACTCGGTGGCGCGGGAACTGGTCAAGGTGGAAAAGCTGGTGGACTTCACCGTCAAGGACAACCTCGCCGAACGCTTGGCCAAACGGCTGCGCGCCGATGGCGGACAGAGAGTGGGTCAGGCGTTGTTAGGCGAGATGGGACGACTGGTGGTGCGCTGACGCACTCCGGCGACGCTTCAACGGCCCGCCTGCAGCAAAAAGACCGTCGGCCGGCGGTCGATGGCCACCGGCACCGACCGGCGCCACCAAGACACTTCGCGGCTCAAGACGCATTCGCTCGGCAACGTCAGGTCGATCGCCAAACATAACCGGGTGGTCGGCGAACAGATTTTGAGCAAGCTGGTCAGCATTTGCAGGTTGCGGTAAGGCGTTTCGATAAACATCTGGCACCGATGTAGCTGCCGCGATTCGTTCTCGAGTTCTCGCAAGCGTTTTTCCCGTTCGCCGGGCGCACTGGGCAAATAGCCGTGAAAGGCGAAATTTTGTCCGTTCAGCCCAGAGGCCATCAGGGCGAGTAACAGCGACGACGGCCCGATCAACGGCTTGACGCGGATATTCTCCCGATGCGCCAAGTCCACCAGCGCACTGCCGGGGTCGGCGACCGCCGGACAACCGGCTTCCGAAATCAGCCCGAGATCAAAACCGGCGCGCAAGGGGGTCAGCAGGGTGGGCAGAACGCGGGCCGGGGTGTGTACGTTCAGCTCCTGAATCTCGATTTGTTGCAATGGCACGCTGACCGGCAGTGTTTTCAGGAACGCGCGCGCCGACTTGGCGTTTTCGGCGACGAAATGGGTCAACGCCCGGGCCTGAGCGCATGCCGGCGCCGGCAACACCGCGGACGCGTCGCCAGGCCCCAGTGGCACAGGAATCAGGTATAGCGTGCCTTGGTCCACCGATGGCGGAGAGAGCTGGCCGGTCACAAAACGGCGACGTTCTCGAGACGCAGCAGATCGCACAGGGCGATCAACGGCAAGCCGATCAAAGCGGTGGGGTCATCGCCCTCGATGCGCGCGATCAAGGCGATGCCCAATCCTTCCGACTTGGCGCTGCCCGCACAGTGGTAAGGCTGTTCCTTGCGCAGATAGGCGTCGATCTCCGGGTCGCTCAGCGGCCGAAAAGTCACCCGGGTCATCACGCTGCGCAGATGGGCGCGACCGCTGACGGCGTTGTACAGACACAGCGCGGTCAGGAAATTGACCGTTTGGTCACTCATCATCCGCAACTGACTTACGGCGACATCGTGCGTCATCGGCTTGCCGAAAATCTGTTGTCCGAGAAAAGCGACCTGATCGCTGCCGATGATCAGCGCATCGGGATGACGCATGGCGACCGCCCGGGCCTTGGCCTCGGCAAGACGTACGGCGGTCATCGCGGGCGTTTCGTCGGGCCGCGGCGATTCGTCGATTGCCGGAACAACGGATTCGAAAGGCAGTGCCAAGCGTGCCAGGAGTTCTCGACGGAAAGGAGAACTCGAGGCGAGGATCAAGGGAAACGCGGTCATCGCCGCCGAGCGCCGAAAGGAGAGGGAGAAAAGGCAACGGCGCCAACCAGGTGCGAGTGCAACATGTCCGCTTTGACTTCAAAAGCCGAAAATAATATCATGCGCCCTCTATGTCGCGACGCGTGCTCATTGATGGCTTGGCCTTCGGGCGTGAAGGCGGATCGCTGACCGGTGAGTTGCAGGTCGCGGCGTTGACCCGATTGCATGATTTGTTGACCGGTTCGGCAGGCAGCCTGCGCTATCGGGCCGAGGGCAGGCGGACTGATCGCGACCGGTCGCAGCTCCATATCGAGGTTACGGGTTCGCTGTCGCTGTGTTGTCAACGCTGTCTCGAAACACTCGAGTATCCGTTGCGCTTGCGTAGTCTGCTCGAGTTCGTCGATGACGAAAGCGACTTGACGCAGGATGAACTGGAAGATGATTCCCGGGATTTCCTGCCTGTCGACAAAGAGCTTGACCTCGAACAGTTGATAGAAGACGAGATTTTGCTGGCGCTGCCGCCGGCGCCGCGGCATGAGGCTTGTTCGCTTCCAGGACCGGAACGGGATCTGGCGCGGGTATCACCATTTTCAGTATTGGCCGGCCTTCGTGGCAAGGCTTAGTGTGTTCGTATTCAGGAGTTTGCCATGGCTGTCCAACAAAACAAGAAATCCCCTTCCAAACGCGGCATGCATCGCTCGCACGATTCGCTGGGTAGCCTGCCTCTGGCCGTCGAGCCGACGACTGGCGAGGTGCATTTGCGTCATCACGTCAGCCCGAGCGGCTTTTATCGCGGCAAGAAAGTCGTCAAAGGTTCTTCCGAGTGAGTCTTCACGATCAGGCAGGCAGTTCGCTACGCTGGTGAACTGCCTGCCTTTTCTTTTGCCTGTCATCGGATGACCATTACCGTTTCCATTGACTGCATGGGGGGTGACCATGGGCCGCACGTCACCGTTCCGGCAGCGCTAGATTTCGTCCGTCAGTTTGCCGACGTACGGGTGATCCTGGTCGGCATGACCGACCGTCTGCAGCCTTATCTGGGCGATCGTGTCGACCCGCGGGTGATCGTTCGACATGCCAGCGAAGTGGTGGCGATGGACGATTCGCCGGCCATCACCCTGCGGACCAAAAAAGACTCGTCAATGCGCGTCGCCATCGATCTGGTCAGGAACGGCGAAGCCGACGCCTGTGTTTCGGCGGGCAATACCGGCGCCTTGATGGCCATTTCTCGCTTCGTCCTCAAGATGCTGCCTGGTATCGACCGACCGGCGATCTGCAGCGTTTTGCCGACCTTGACCGGACAGACCTATGTCCTCGACCTCGGCGCCAATGTCGATTGCACTCCCGAGCATCTGTTGCAGTTCGGATTGATGGGCGCCTCCCTGGTCTCGGCGGTCGAACACAGCGAGCGGCCGAGCGTCGGGATTCTCAATATCGGCGAGGAAGCGATTAAGGGCAACGAGGTCGTCAAACGGGCAGCCGAACTGCTTTGGGATTCCGGCTTGAATTTCGTCGGCAACGTCGAAGGCGACGGCATTTACAAGGGGGCGGCCGATGTGATCGTTTGCGACGGCTTTGTCGGCAACGTCACCCTCAAGGCTTCGGAAGGCGTGGCGCAACTGTTGGCCACTTTCCTGCGTCAGGAGTTTCGTCGCAATCTATTCACCAAGCTGGCGGCATTGATCGCCCTGCCGGTGCTGAGCCGATTCAACCGACGCGTCGATCATCGTCAATATAACGGAGCCAGCCTGTTGGGCTTGCGCGGCATCGTCGTCAAAAGCCATGGGTCGGCCGATGTGTTGGCCTTCTCGCGGGCGCTGCAACGGGCGGCCGAGGAGGCGAGGAATGGAGTTCTGGCGCGAATCAACGAACGCTTCGCGCGGCTGAGTCCCTTACAGGAGATCGCTTAGATGTATTCGCGACTTATCGGCACCGGCAGTTACCTTCCTGGACCCGCGGTGACCAACGACGACCTGGCGCGTCGTGGCATCGACACCAACGACGAGTGGATCAGCTCTCGCACAGGCATCAAATTCCGTCATCTGGCCGCGGAAAATCAGACGTCCAGCGATCTGGCGCTCGAAGCCAGTCAGCGCGCCTTGGCGGCGGCCGGCCGGCAAGTCGCCGATCTCGACCTGATCATCGTCGCCACGTCAACGCCCGACTATATCTTTCCCAGTACCGCCTGCCTGCTGCAGGGCAAGCTCGGCAACCAGGGGGCGACCGCTTTCGACGTCCAAGCGGTCTGCAGTGGCTTCGTATACGCGTTGACGATTGCCGACAAATTCATCCGTTCGGGGAGTCATCGTTGCGCGCTGGTCGTCGGCGCCGAAGTGTTCTCGCATATTCTCGACTGGACCGACCGTGGCACTTGCGTGCTGTTCGGCGATGGTGCCGGCGCGGTGATTCTCGAGGCGGCGGACCAACCAGGGCTGTTGGCCACCGCGCTGCATGCCGACGGCGCGCATCACGGCATCCTGTCGGTTCCCGGCAGCATCAACAATGGCCAGGTGACGGGCGATCCATTCCTGCGCATGGACGGTCAGGCCGTCTTCAAATTTGCCGTCCGGGTGTTGGCCGAAGTGGCTGGCGAGTGTTGCGCCGCGGCGGGAATCGACGCCTCTCAAGTCGACTGGCTGATTCCGCACCAGGCGAATATCCGCATTATCGAGGCCACGGCGAAGAAGCTGAAAACGTCGATGGAAAAAGTGGTGGTGACCGTCGATCGGCACGGCAATACTTCCGCCGCATCGGTCCCGCTGGCCCTGGACGAGGCCATTCGCGATGGGCGTATCCGGAGTGGGCAGAAAATCCTGCTCGAAGGTGTGGGGGGCGGTTTCACCTGGGGTGCTGTTCTGCTCGAGTATTAAGGGTTCAACGGGAGGGTTCCATGGCTTTTGCATTTGTTTTCCCGGGGCAGGGGTCGCAATCGGTCGGCATGATGGCCGCGTACGGCGAATCGACCGTCGTGCGGTCGACTTTCGACGAGGCTTCCGCCGCGCTTGGGCAGGATTTATGGCAGTTGCTGGCCGAAGGCCCCGCCGAAGCACTGGCGCAGACCGTGAATACTCAGCCGGTGATGCTGACTGCCGGCGTCGCGGTCTACCGCCTATGGCTGGACAAGGGCGGACGACTTCCGGCGGTCGTCGCCGGACACAGTCTGGGCGAATATTCAGCCCTGGTCGCCGCCGGTGTGCTGGCTTTCACTGACGCCGTGCCATTGGTTCGCCTGCGGGCGGCGGCGATGCAGGAAGCGGTACCGGCGGGGACCGGCGCGATGGCGGCGATCCTCGGCTTGCAAGACTCTCAAGTCGCCGAGGCCTGTACGGAGGCGGCGGCGGGCGAAGTGGTCGAGCCGGTCAATTTCAATGGGCCCGATCAGACGGTGATTGCCGGCAGCAAGGCGGCGGTCGAACGGGCGTGCGCGGCCTGCAAATCACGTGGCGCCAAGCGTGCGCTGCTGTTGCCGGTGTCGGCGCCGTTTCACTCGTCGCTGCTCCGGCCGGCAGCCGACAAGCTGGCGGAACGACTGGCGGAATTGTCGCTTGCCGCGCCACAAATTCCGGTGCTCAACAATGTCGATGTGACTATCGAAAACGACCCGTCCAGAATTCGCGAGGCTTTGGTCCGTCAGGCCTATTCACCGGTGCGCTGGGTCGAGACGATTCGACGCATCGCCGAGATGGGCGTCGACACCGTCGCCGAATGCGGCCCGGGGAAAGTTCTTGCCGGTTTGACCAAACGTTACGCCTCGACCCTGGCCAGCGTCGCTTTGGCGGACGCGGCCGCCATCGACCTCGCGCTGGCCAGTCTGGAGTAAGGGAAAGCCATGCTCAACGGAGAAATAGCCCTCGTGACTGGTGCGTCGCGGGGAATCGGTCAGGCGATCGCCTTGGAAATCGGCCGACTCGGCGCAGTGGTCGTCGGCACGGCGACCACCGCCGAAGGAGCGGCAAAGATCTCGGCGTATTTGAGCGCCGCCGGATGCCGGGGCGAAGGCGCCGTTCTCGAAGTACGCGAGGCGGCACAGATCGATGAATTGATCGGCAGCATCGAACAGGCGCACGGCGCCGTCACCGTGCTGGTCAATAATGCCGGGATCACTCGCGACAACCTGACGATGCGCATGAAGGACGACGAGTGGGATCTCGTGCTGGATACCGATCTGAAAGCGGTATTCCGATTGGCCAAAGCGGTCATGCGCGGCATGATCAAGGCACGTCGCGGACGGATCATCAACGTCACCTCGGTGGTTGGCCATGCCGGCAATCCGGGGCAAGCCAATTACTGCGCCGCCAAGGCCGGGGTTGCCGGACTGAGCCGCTCGCTGGCCCGGGAACTCGCCAGCCGCCACATCACCGTCAATTGCGTTGCGCCAGGATTGATCGATACCGACATGACCCAGGCGCTGGACGACAAACAGAAGGCGGCGATGCTCGCTGCCGTGCCGCTCGGCCGTCTCGGCACGCCATCGGATATCGCGGCGGCGGTGGCTTTCCTGGCCTCGCCGGCCGCGGCCTACATCACCGGAACGACTCTGCATGTCAATGGCGGGATGTTCATGGGTTGAGCCGCGAATTCCGACGTGTCGTTATCAGCGTCCGCCGGGCGTGACAATTGGTAACTTCCAGGCGATTTGCTAGAATGACGCACTTTTTTTGATTTACAGATGAACTTTGTCAAGGAGTCTTTCGATGGAAAATATTGAGCAGCGTGTCAAAAAGATCGTCGCTGAACAGTTGGGCGTCAACGAAGCGGACATCAAGAACGAGTCCTCCTTCGTCGACGATCTAGGCGCCGATTCGCTCGACACGGTGGAACTGGTGATGGCCCTCGAAGAGGAATTCGAGTGCGAAATTCCGGACGATGAAGCCGAAAAAATCACCACTGTTCAGCAAGCCATCGACTACGTGTTGGCACACAAAAAATAGATTCCGATTCGGTTCGCGGCCAGCGGACCGGCCATCGAGGCCGTGGTCGGCCGAGTAGGCTCGGGACGCGTGTGCCGTTGTCGCCCGTCAATCTCTGATTCTGGAGCACATCTTGGCACGTCGCAGAGTGGTCGTCACTGGTCTGGGTATCGTTTCGCCGGTGGGCAACACCGTTGCCGAAGCCTGGCGGAACATCGTCGATGGACGTTCGGGGATCGATCGCATCACCCGCTTTGACGCTTCCGCGTTTCCGGTGCGCATTGCCGGAGAAGTCAGAAATTTCGATATCGGGCACTATCTGCCGATCAAAGATGCTCGGCGGATGGATTTGTTCATTCATTACGGCATGGCTGCCGGCCTGCAGGCCATCGAAGACGCCGGCCTGACCGACGACGGTCGCCTGGATCCCGAACGGATCGGCGTGTCGATCGGCTCGGGAATCGGCGGTTTGCCGATGATCGAATCGACCTGCGCCGATTTCGCCGCCGGCGGCGTGCGCAAGGTATCGCCCTTCTTCGTTCCCGGCTCGATCATCAACATGATTTCGGGCAATCTGTCGATCATGAAAGGCTATAAGGGTCCCAACATTTCACTGGTCAGCGCCTGTTCCACCGGAACGCACAGCATCGGTGATGCCGGTCGGCTGATCGAGTATGGCGACGCGGACGTGATGATCGCCGGGGGGGCCGAAGGGTGTGTTTCGAAGTTGGGGCTGGGCGGCTTTTGCGCGCCACGCGCCTTGTCCACGCGCAACGATGATCCGCAAACGGCCAGCCGGCCATGGGATATCGATCGTGACGGGTTCGTTCTCGGCGAGGGGGCGGGGGTGGTGGTCCTCGAAGAATACGAGCACGCCAAAGCCCGTGGCGCTCGCATCTACTGCGAACTGGCCGGTTTCGGGATGAGCGCCGACGCGCACCACATGACCGCTCCCTGCGACGACGGCAACGGTGCCGCGCGTTGCATGCTCAATGCCTTGCGTAACGCGGGGCTGAATACCGACGAGGTGCATTACATCAATGCGCACGGCACGTCGACTCCACTCGGTGACAAAGCCGAGACGGTGGCCATCAAACGGGCTTTCGGCGAGCAGGCGCATAAATTGATCGTCAGTTCGACCAAATCGATGACCGGACACCTGCTGGGGGCGGCAGGCGGTATCGAAGCATTATTCACCATCCTGGCGATTCATCAGCAGATTGCTCCACCGACGATCAACCTGTTCAATCAGGATCCTGACTGTGATCTGGATTACTGCGCCAACCAGGCGCGGTCGGTCAACATCGGCGCGGCGATTTCCAATTCATTCGGTTTCGGCGGGACCAACGCCACTGTCGCCTTCAAACGCCTCTGAGCATCTGACGCCCTACCGCGGTGCGCTTGCCGATCCGCATCGCGCTGCGTCGCTCCGGCATTCTTGTCGGCGTGCTGTGCGGTGTGCATGTCTTGTCAGCAGTCAGCGTCGCCATCCTGCCCTGGCCATGGTGGTTACAACTGGCTGCGCTGACCGTGATTCTCGTCTCCCTGCGGCGTTCGCTGGCCCCATCTCGGCTGATCGGCTTGCGGCTTGGCGAGCACGGTCAACTGGCGTTGCTCTACCCGCAGGCCGATCCAGTGGAAGTCAGCCTGTGCCCGGATACGACGGTATTCAGCCGGCTGATCGTTCTACGAGTTCGCGATCACGCCAAGGTGATCAGTCAGCCCTTGTTTCCCGACAGCATGTCTGCCGACGAGTTTCGTCGCCTGCGTCTGTGGCTGCGCTGGCAAATCATGCGTCAGGAACCGGCTGACGACGTCGCTTGAGAATGGTGTTTTTTGCTTTTGGCAAGGTCTCCGGATAATTGCGGCTGAAGTGCAGGCCGCGACTCTCATGACGTTGCAAGGCACAGCGAACGATCAGGTCGGCGGTGACCACCAGATTGCGCAATTCGATCAAGTCGTGGCTGACATGGAAATGTGAGTAAAAATCGTCGATTTCCCGGAACAGCAGCCGAATGCGGTTTTGCGCTCGCCGCAGTCGCTTGGTAGTGCGGACGATACCGACGTAATCCCACATGAAACGCCGCAATTCATCCCAGTTGTGCGCGATGACGATTTCCTCGTCAGGATCGCTGACGCGGCTGGCATCCCACGGCGGCAGCTCCAGGGTCTGCGGCGGGGGCTGACCTAGAATGTCGTTGGCGGCGGCTTCGGCAAATACCAGGCACTCGAGCAGCGAATTGCTGGCCAGTCGATTGGCGCCGTGCAGTCCGGTGCATGAGGCTTCGCCGGCGACATAAAGACCGGGCAGATCGGTGCGCGCCCTCAGGTCGGTGACCACCCCGCCACAGGTGTAATGCGCCGCGGGGACGACCGGAATCGGCTGGCGGGTAATGTCGATGCCCAACTCGAGGCAGCGAGAGAGAATGTTCGGAAAATGCTCGCCGAGAAAATCCGCCGATTTATGCGAGATGTCGAGATAAACGCAATCCAGGCCGCGCCTTTTCATTTCAAAATCGATCGCCCGGGCGACCACGTCGCGAGGCGCCAGTTCACCGCGCGGGTCGTGGCGAGGCATGAAACGCGTGCCGTCGGGCAGCAGCAACAAGCCGCCTTCACCACGCACCGCTTCGGAAATCAGGAACGATTTCGCTTGCGGGTGATACAGGCATGTCGGATGGAATTGGATGAATTCCATGTTTGCCACCCGGCAGCCGGCACGCCAGGCCATGGCGATGCCGTCACCGGTCGAGGTATCGGGGTTGGTGGTGTACAGGTAGACTTTGCCGGCACCGCCAGTGGCGATGATGGTGTGGCTGGCGGCGACGGTCTGCACTTCCCCGGTCGCGCTATCGAGAATGTAAGCGCCATGGCAGCGCGGCGCAGGCCGCCCAAGCTTCTCGCTGGTGATCAGATCGATGGCGATGTGGTGTTCGAGCAAGGTGATGTTGGCTTGCTGACGGATTTTGCCGGTCAAGGTGGTCTGCACCGCCAGGCCGGTGGTATCGGCGACATGAATCACCCGACGAGCGCTATGCCCCCCTTCGCGGGTCAGATGGTAGCCGCCTTCATCGCGGGTGAATGGCACGCCTTGGCCGATCAGCCAGTCGACCGCGCGTCTACCGTTTTCGATCACGAAACGCGTCGCCTGCGGATCGTTCAGGAAGGCGCCGGCGGCAAGCGTGTCGCGAATATGCGCCTCGATCGAATCGCGGTTGTCGAGGACCGCGGCAATGCCGCCTTGCGCCCAACTCGACGCACTGTCTTCAACGGTGCGCTTGCTGATCAGCGCCACTTTGTGGGTCTCAGCCAGCCGCAGCGCGGCGGCTTGTCCGGCGAGTCCCGTGCCGATGATGAGGACATCGAAGCGAAGCGCCACGCGTGATCTCCGGCAAAAAGGAGGCTGCCACTATAGCATGGGCCATGGCGGCCGATAAGCCACGCCCGGCATGAGCGCGACGCCAGGGCGTCTACAAGTGTCATTGGTCAGCCACGTACTGTTACGATGGCGACAAAAACCTTACGCTATACTCATTTACCCCTAATGAGCGTCTTGAACGACAATGACGGAATGCATGAGCGAACGCGAAATTGACCAACGGCTGGTTGAACGCGCCCAGGCCGGAGACAAGCGGGCTTTCGATGTGCTGGTAGCGAAATACCAGCGCAAGGTGGCTCGTCTGTTGTCGCGGTTCATGCGCAATCCTGCCGAGGTCGA
>JAEUOJ010000155.1 GCA_016789495.1 Accumulibacter sp.
TACAAAGCACACCCATCAGTAATGCCAGGACCACCCGCCCGCCATTGGCCAACGTGATCAACGCTCCCCATTCCCAAGCAGCAATCATCATTACCCCGGTGGCAAACATCAACCACCCGAGCGGCGGGAGGTAAATCAGCGCGGCGAGAAAAGCCAAAAATAGAGCCAACGCGGTAATGACGCGAGTTTTCAGCATTTACTCGACATCTCGGGAAGGCGTGGGGCCAATTGCTCGCTGGTTCGTCCGAATCGGCGTTCGCGTTGCTGATACCAAGTCAAGGCGGCGTCGAAAGCGCGGGCGTCGAACTCCGGCCAAAGGGTCTCCGTGAAATACAGTTCGGAATAAGCCAGTTGCCAAAGCAGGAAATTGCTGATCCGTTGTTCACCACCAGTACGAATGAAAAGGTCCGGCTCCGGCGCGAAATGCATCGACAGATAAAGGGTCAGATCCTCCTCGTCCCAATGGTCGCGTTTCTCCGGATGCTCTTTCAACATCCGATTGAGAGCCTGAAGGATATCCCAACGGCCGCCGTAGTTGGCGGCGACAGTGAGAATTAGCCGGTCGTTGGTCGCGGTCCGCCGCTCGGAGGCGCGGATCAGACTCTGTAAATGCGGATCGAATCGCCCCAGGTCACCGACGACACGCAGACAGACACCATTGCGCGCCAAGCGGGTGACCTCCTCTTGCAACACCCGCACGAAAAGCTGCATCAACAACGACACTTCTTCTGGTGGGCGGCGCCAGTTTTCGGAGCTGAAGGCAAACAGGGTCAGGTACTCGATACCCCGCTCAAGACAGCATTTGACGGTACCACGAACCGTGTCAACACCGCGATGATGACCGGCGATTCTCGGCATCAGCCGTTTGTTAGCCCATCTTCCATTGCCATCCATGATGATGGCCACATGTCGAGGGACCGCCGAGGTTAACGGGACATCCGTGGTGGAACTGGCGAAGATCGCCATAGCGGTTCGTTTCAGGCTGCCGTCAAATGGCCATTAATTCCGTTTCCTTGTGCGCGAGCATCTTATCGACTTCGGCGACATAGCGGTCGGTGATCTTCTGAATTTCATCCTGTGCGCGGTGCTCGTCATCTTCGGAACATTCCTTGTTCTTGAGCATTTCCTTCAAAGTGGCAATGGCATCGCGACGCAGGTTGCGCACCGCCACCTTGGCAGCCTCAGCCTCGCCTTTGACCACTTTGATCAGTTCGCGTCGACGGTCTTCGGTCAGCGGCGGCATCGGCACGCGGATCAACTCACCTTGTGCCGCGGGATTGAGTCCGAGGTCGGAATCGCGGATCGCTTTCTCGACCTTGGCGACCATGTTTTTTTCCCAAGTTTGCACGCCCAACGCCCGGGCGTCTAGCACCGTCACATTGGCCACGGTGTTGATCGGCACCATCGAACCGTAATATTCGACCTGCACGTGATCCAGCAAGCCGGTATGCGCCCGACCGGTCCGTACTTTGGCCAGGTCGACCTTCAGAGCCTCCAGCGAGCGTCGCATCTTGTGCTCGGCAACTTTTTTGACTTCTGCGATAGACATCTCAAACCTCCGTCAGCAATAGACCAACGTGCCTTCCTGCTCGCCCAGGGTGACACGTTTGAGGGCGCCGGCCTTGAATATCGAGAAGACGTTGATCGGCAGCTTTTGATCACGGCAAAGAGCAAAGGCGGTGGCGTCCATCACCGCCAAATTCTTGGCGATCGATTCGTCGAAACTGATTCGATCGTAGCGCACCGCCTGCTGATTTTTTTTGGGGTCTTCCGAATAGATGCCGTCCACCTTGGTCGCCTTGAGGACGATTTCTGCGCCGATTTCCGCGCCGCGCAACGCCGCGGCAGTATCGGTGGTGAAAAACGGGTTTCCCGTACCGGCAGCGAAGATCACCGTCCGGCCTTGTTCGAGGTAACGGATCGCCTTACCGCGAATGTACGGTTCGACGACTTGCTCGATGTTCAGCGCCGATTGCACGCGCGAATTCATCCCTGCGGCGCGCATGGCGTCGTGCAGCGCCAACCCGTTCATTACCGTCGCCATCATGCCGATGTAGTCGGCCTGCGCACGGTCCATCCCTGTAGCCGCGGGAGCGACACCGCGGAAGATGTTCCCACCGCCAATCACCACTCCAACCTGCACCCCCAGGTCCACCACCGTCTTGATTTCGGCAACAATTTCGGTGATCGTCTGGCGATTGATGCCATAGGCGTCGCCCCCCATCAGCGCTTCGCCGGAGACCTTGAGCAGAATCCGCTTGTATCGTGGCGTTTGGTCGGACATCGGACGGCCTCCTTCGACGGGCTGTTTGCTCTCTTCTTTACCGGGAAACGGAACTAATTCGCCTTGGCGGCCGCCTGCGCAGCTTGTGCGGCCACTTCGGCGGCGAAATCGTTCGAGCGCTTGGCCAGACCTTCGCCAACGACGTACAAAGCGAAACCGGCAACCGAGGCACTCTTTGCTTTGAGCAATTGTGCCACCGTCTGCTTGCCATCTTCGGCTTTGACAAATACCTGACCGAGCAAGGTGACTTCATTAAGGAACTTCTGTACCGAACCGTCAGCTATTTTTTCGATCATCGTTTCCGGCTTGCCGGCTTCACGGGCCTTCTCGATGGCGATACGCCTCTCGCTGTCGATCAATTCCGCAGCCACACCACTCGCATCCAGCGATTTCGGCTTGGCCGCAGCAATATGCATCGCCAGATCCTTGCCCATTTGTTCGTCACCGCCGATGTAATCGACCAGCACGCCAATTTTTGCCCCGCCGTGAATGTAGGCGGCCAATTTGCCCTGCGCTTCCAAGCGGACGAATCGACGAACTGAAATGTTCTCGCCAATCTTGCCTACCAGCGCCGTCCGCGTCGACTCGACCGTCCCCTCGCCGAGTGGCAAAGCGGCCAGCGACACGACATCGGCGGGCGCCCGATCGACGACCAGCGAGGCACAATCGTTGGCCAGCTTGACGAATTCGTCGTTTTTGGCAACGAAATCGGTTTCACAGTTGATTTCAATCAGCGAACCGCTTTTGCCGTCGCTCGAACGGGCGATCGCCACCATCCCTTCGGCGGTGATCCGGCTGGCCGCCTTGCTGGCCTTGGAACCCAGCTTGACACGGAGTATTTCCTCGGCTTTGTCCATGTCGCCTGAAGCTTCAGTCAAGGCACGCTTGCATTCCATCATCGGCGCGTCGGTTCTCTCGCGCAGCTCTTTGACCATACTCGCGGTGATTTCCGCCATTTCTTTCTCCACTTGCTAAGACAGCCGGGTTTCCTGGCTGCAATACATTTCATTTCCTGACGCTTATTTCATTTCCTGACGCTTTATGGAGGCAGGTTTCAACCCTGGCCGTGGTTGCAACCTGCTCCACCGCCCCATGAAAAGCTCAATTTTCAGGCGTCGTCGCTTTCTTCTTCAATGAACTCGTCCCCGGAAACAGCTTCGAGGATTTCCTCGACAAACTGGCTGCGGCCTTCCAGGACCGCGTCGGCAACGCCGCGGGCGTAGAGGCGAATCGCTCGCGATGAGTCGTCGTTACCCGGTATGACATAGTCGACACCATTCGGCGAGTGATTGGTATCGACCACCGCTACCACCGGAATGCCGAGCTTATTGGCTTCGGTGATGGCGATCTTGTGATATCCCACATCAACGACAAAAAGGGCATCGGGTAACGAAGCCATGTCCTTGATCCCGCCAATCGACTTGTGCATTTTGTCGAGCTCGCGAGTGATCATCAGCGCTTCTTTCTTGCCGAGGCGGTCAAGAGAGCCGTCTTCGCACATCCCCTCCATTTCCTTAAGGCGCTTGATCGATTGCTTGATCGTCTTGAAATTGGTCAGCATACCGCCCAGCCAGCGCTGCTCGACAAACGGCGAGGCACAGCGACTGGCTTCCTCGGCCATGATTTCACGAGCCTGTCGTTTGGTACCGACAAAGAGGATCGTTCCCTTGTTGGCCGACAGTTTGCGAACGAAGTCCATCGCTTCGTTGTACTTGGTCAGCGTTTTTTCGAGATTGACGATATGAATCTTGTTGCGGGCGCCGAAAATATAGGGCGCCATTTTCGGGTTCCAGAAACGGGTCTGGTGGCCGAAATGGACACCGGCTTCCAGCATCTGTCGCATCGTGGTGGACATGCGTATTCACTTTCTTTATCAGGGTTGGACCTCCATTCGCCATACTACGCCTGTCGTGTAGTGACGGCAGGCACCCTTGAACTGACGAATGTGCGTAATAGACGCACGAAATCCGCGCGTCGTGCGTATCACGGGGATACGCGCAATCTTTGCCAACCGGAGCCAGCAAAAGCTTGGCATGGTACCATCAAACTCCATCAGATTTCAATTCCACGTCTGGACGCGACTTCCGTTGCCAACAAGAAGACAAACACTGACGACGCGAACGATAAATTGCCTTGGTTCAGGGCTTCCTTTATCCTCTTTCTCCTTTGATCAACGCTACCAATATCAATCCGCATGAGCATTCCGATCAAATCCCCGCAAGCCATCGAAGCCATGCGTCTCGCTGGTCGCCTGACCGCCGAAGTGCTCGACTACATTACTCCTTATGTCAAGGCGGGGATCACCACCGGTGAACTCGACAAGCTGTGCCACGATTACATGGTCAACGTGCAGCAGAGCATTCCAGCCCCGTTAAATTATGCGCCACCAGGTTATCACCCCTACCCCAAATCGATTTGCGCATCGGTCAACCACCAGGTGTGTCATGGGGTTCCTGGTGACCGGCCACTGAAGCAGGGCGATATCGTCAATCTGGACGTGACGGTGATCAAGGGGGGATATCACGGCGATAGCAGCCGCATGTTTCAGGTCGGCGAAGTCTCTTTGCAAGCCAAACGTCTCTGCGAAATCACCTTCGAATGCCTCTGGCTGGGTATCACCCAGGTCCGGGCCGGAGCCCAGCTTGGCGACATCGGTCATGCGATTCAACAACATGCGGAAAAATCAGGGTATTCGGTGGTCAGGGAATTTTGTGGTCACGGAATCGGCAGCCGTTTTCATGAGGAACCGCAAGTGCTCCATTACGGTCGGCCGCATACCGGCATCCATCTCGAAGCCGGCATGGTGTTCACCATCGAGCCGATGATCAACGCTGGTCGCGCGGCGATCAAGACACTCTCCGACGGCTGGACCGTGGTGACCAAAGACCACAGCCTGTCGGCCCAATGGGAGCACACCGTGCTGGTCACCGAAACCGGTTACGAAGTGCTGACCGTTTCGAACGGGACGCCGGCGACACCCGAGTGGATCATCGATCAGGCTGAAGATAAGCGATGACTGGCCCGGCAACAAACCGCGAGACATTGATCAGCCGCTTGAAACCACAAATCAAAACGGGTCAAGCGGCGATCAAGGAACGGTATTTGACAGAAGGCGATGCTTCTCGTCTGCTGCGTGACCGTTGTCAATTGATCGACGAGGTTTTCTGCGACCTGTGGCTTGCACTGGAATTGCCCTCGTCGTTGGCATTGCTCGCTGTCGGCGGCTATGGTCGTGGCGAGCTGTACCCGGCTTCCGATGTCGACCTGCTTATCCTCTTGCCCGACACCCCCGACGCGACACTGACCAAGCGCCTCGAAGAGACAGTGGCGCTGTTTTACGACATCGGCTTGGAAGTCGCGCCGAGTGTCCGTACGGTCGACGAATCGTGTCAGACGGCGAACGATGACATCACCGTGCAGACCGCCTTGCTGGAAGCACGATTACTTGCCGGTAACGCTTCGTTATTTCAGACATTCACCGCTGCGATCAAAAAAATCCTCGATCCGGCGACTTTTTTTGAAACGAAGCGCAAGGAGCAAGACGAACGCCACCTGCGTTTCCAACTGTCGCCTTACAGTCTCGAGCCCAATTGCAAGGAAGCGCCGGGCGGTTTGCGTGATTTGCACATGATTCTGTGGATTGCCCGGGCAGCCGGGTTTGACGGCGGTTGGGCCGAGTTGGCCGAACATGGTTTGATCACTCCTGAAGAAGCCGAAACCTTGTCGCGCTGCATCGCCTTTCTCCAGGAACTGCGCACCCGCTTGCATCTGCATACCGGGCGGCGCGAAGACCGCCTGTTGTTCGATTACCAAACGGCCTTGGCGGGACAATTCGGGTTAGAGGCAACGCCGACCCGGCGCGCCAGCGAGCTGTTAATGCAGAAGTATTATCGGACCGCCAAGGAAATCACCCAGATCAACACTATTCTGCTCCAGAATCTCGGCGCGGCGATCTCTCCCTCCCCTGATTGGCCACCACAACCAATCGATGAACACTTCCAGGCGGCCCACGATCTGTTGGATATTGTCGATGAGGACGTCTTCAATCGTGATCCGAGGTTGATGTTGGTCGCTTTTCTGCGGATGGCGCAACACCCCGAGTTGCACGGCATGTCCGCCCGGACCCTGCGCGCACTGTGGCATATTCGTACCCGCATCGACGACGACTTTCGACGCGACCCGGCCAATCGGGCCTCCTTTCTCGAACTTCTACAGCAACCACAAGGTGTTCTCCACGAACTCCGGCGGATGAATCAATTCGGTTTGCTCGGTCGTTATCTGCCAAATTTCGGCAAGATCGTCGGCCAGATGCAACACGACTTGTTCCATGTTTACACCGTGGACCAGCACATTTTGCAGGTTTTACGTAACCTACGGCGGTTCATGGCCACCGACTTTACCCATGAATACCCGCTGTGCAGCGAATTAATTGCCGATTTTCCACGCCCCTGGGTGCTTTATATCGCCGCATTGTTCCACGACATCGCCAAAGGTCGCGGCGGCGATCATTCCGAACTGGGCGCCGTCGATGCCGAAAAATTCTGCCTCGATCACGGGATCGACAATGCAGATCGCGAATTGATCGTCTGGCTTGTTCGCCACCATTTGCAGATGTCGACGGTGGCACAAAAACAGGACATTTCTGATCCGGACGTCATCTGCTCCTTTTCACAACTGGTCGGCGACGAGCGTCACCTGACGGGACTCTATTTGTTTACTGTCGCCGACATTCGCGGAACGAGTCCAAAAGTATGGAATACCTGGAAAGGACAACTACTCGAACAACTCTTCAGAAGCACTTGCCGCACATTGCTTGCCGGCGGCGTCGCCCCGGTCAAGCAAGGATTGATCGAGGACCGTCAACAGCAGGCCCTACGCCTGTTGCGCTACTTCGCCTTGCCCGATTCAGTACAGGAACGGTTATGGAAACAACTCGACGCGGTCTATTTTCTCCGCCATTCCGCTGAAGAAATTGCCTGGCACACCCGTGCCCTGCACTATCGTACGCGCGTCGAGGAACCCGTGGTCAAGGCTCGGGTCAGTCCCCAAGGCGGAGGACTGGAGGTGATGGTCTATACCCGCGATCAACGGGATTTATTTGCCCGGGTTGTCGGATATTTCAGTCGTGCGGGGTACTCGATTGTCGAAGCAAAAATCCATACCACTCGTCATGGCTATGCTCTGGATAGCTTCAACCTGCTCGATCTCAGCGATCGCGACGGCGACCGTTCAATGATCAACATCATCGAGCATGAATTGACCAGTCGTTTGGTGCGGCAAACCACTCCCGAGGCGCCGGGTAGCGGCCGGCTGTCACGACAAGTCAAGAACTTCCCGATTCAGCCGGTGGTGGCCATCGAGACCGACGACAAAGGCCAATACTATGTTCTGTCTGTCGGCGCCGCAGACCGTCCCGGACTGCTTTACACCATCGCCACAACCATAGCCAGTCACGGCGCCAACCTCCATACAGCCAAAATATCGACTCTCGGAGAGCGCGTGGAGGACACCTTTCTGATCAGTGGCGGCGATCTTGGCGACACCACCAGTCGAATCAAACTCGAAACAGAACTGCTCGAACGGTTGAAACTCTAGCCGTTTCGGTTCTTGGATCGAGTAGCGGAACGGCATCGCTGCCGAAGCCCGCCAACCAACCGGCAGGACTACGGCCGGTGACGTGTTCGACAGAAATGTCGGAATCTTTTACACTTATTTCCGTCCGGCCCATCAAATTTGGCTGACAATCTACTTACATAAATGATTTATAGCTACTATTCTTTTTGCAACATATCTGGCACGACAATTGCTATTATAAATTAGTTTTTTAACAATCGCTGTATGGCAAGCGCTTTTATCCCAAAGTGTGACGGAATGCGCAGGCTGTGCTCCTATTAGACGCTAGAATGGGCTGATGGGGATTTGAATTGGACAAGCGAAACACTCAAGACTGATCACCAACAGAAATTTATCGCGCATTCCGGAGCGTGTGGAGAAAATTGATGAAAATTATTAAAACAATGGACAACAAATCTGAAACAACTGTTGCTTCGCCGGCCCAAACCACGCTTACCGACCAAAGGCGTCGCCGCTTGGTACGTGGCGCGGCGGCGTTCGCCCCGATTGTCCTGACCTTGCGCAGTGGCGCACTGGCGGCCGCCTCATGCACAGGTGCCACGATCGTCGATATTCCGACTACCGGCAATTTCTCGGCTGCCGATTCCGATGTCTGCGCCCCGGAAGCCGTGGTCTGTCCGGGCTACCCGACCAGCGGGCCAACCAAGGTTCTCACACAACCGACTTTGAAAATTCAATTGACGCCGACCGGAACTAGCGAATTCACCTGTAACAACCCAGCAAGTGGTACCCCTTATACCGGCAAAGTCGCCATTCTCAGTTCGGTAGCAGCCAGTTCGCTCGTATAACAGCCTAGGCAGGGGTTGTGCACCAACCCAAGCCGGTCATTGTTGGCGATTGGTATAAGTCATCATTCCAGATTTGGCGCTATACTTGTCTAAGTATGGCGCCACTTTTGTTTGTTTCGACCGCACGAAAACACATCCGGCCGGTTTGATTTGATGGTCTTGCTGCCAGCGGCTAAAGCGTTGATTTGGCAAAAATGGGACGATCTGTACCTTGTCTATCAACCTTCGTCTGCCGAAACCCATGTCTTCAACGAAACTTCCGCTTTGATCCTGGCGAGTATCGAGCGCGGCCCACGCCCATTAGCGTCGGTCAGAGAATGGACGGCAGACCGCCTCGGTTTATCGGCAGACGATCTTGTTCCCGAGGAATTCGACTTGGCTGTGACTAGGCTTGAAGAACTCGGCTTGCTCGACCGCGGAGACGACACGATTGCCGCTGAATGATCGTTGGTGATCTCGATCAGCAAGAATTTGCCGAAGGCTTGTCGGGAGTCGGCCTGTGTATTCAATTCGGGCCGTTCAACCTGCGCATCCACTCCAACCTGCCGACCTTCACTCATGTCGCTTATCCTCTTTATGCGCCATATCCGCTGTTTCCAGCCAGCCAATTAATTGATTTTCATATTCAAATCACCAGCCCGCCGGGTCTGCGTCGCTGGGTGCGGCGCCAAGCGTGTTTTGCCCTTGACGGTCACTTTCCTTTTGCTCCCTACGCCGTCGATCACGCTTTTCCCGCACTCGAATGGGGAATCAACTGGTGCATTGCCACCCGCGCCCATCATCTGCTGATGCTCCACGCGGCGGGAGTGGAGCGTAACGGTCATGCCATTTTGTTCCCCGCCTCTCCCGGCGACGGCAAATCAACTTTGTGCACGGCCTTGATCCACTCCGGTTGGCGACTGCTTTCCGATGAATTCGGTTTGGTGCGACCGGAAGACGGCATGTTGCTCCCCTTGCCACGAGTCATCCCCCTGAAAAACCAGTCCATCGAGGTAATCCGGCAGTTTCGCCCACAAGCCGTGATCGGTCCTGAGTTCCTCGGCACACGCAAGGGCACGGTCGCGCATGTCCAGCCACCGTTGGAGAGCATCCGTCGCGCACAGGAGTGCGCGCGGGCACGTTGGTTGATTTTTCCACGCTGGATCGCCGATGCTCCCCTGAGCCTGACGCCGATTGCCAAGAGCCAGGCCTTTCTGCTGGTCGCCACGAACGCTTTCAACTATGAGGTCTTGGACCAGGCATCCTTTCGTCTGGTAGCTCAGCTGGTGCGTGATTGTGATTGCTTTACGCTGATCTACTCCAATCTCGACGAAGCGATCTCGACGCTCGACCAACTCGCTCCCAACTGTCAGTGAATAAATCTGCCTTCGAAAATCATCGGGCGCAACAACTGTTGTTGACCGCCTTACGCCAACCCGAGAATCTTTCGATATTGACCACGATGGAGTGGGATTTGTTGCTGCGTATCGCCCGGCGCGCCAGAGTACTTGGCAGGATCGAAGTCAGCCTAGCCAACAGCGGGCAACTTGCGCAGATTCCGGCCGGAGCCGCCAATCATTTGCGAGCGACACGCAACGTCATCGAGCATCGCAAGACCCTGGTTTCGTGGGAAGTCAATCGCCTGCTTTGGGCTCTCAGGGGAATCGACGTGCCTTTGATTCTTTTGAAAGGCACCGGCTACTTGTTGGCTGGACTCCCCCCGGCGGCTGGACGAATTTTCGCTGACGTCGATTTGCTGGTGCCAGAAAACCGGCTCCCTGAATTGGAATCTCGCTTGCTGGCGGCAGGTTGGTTTCGAACTCAGATCGACCCCTACGATGACCGCTACTACCGGGTGTGGATGCACGAAATTCCGCCGCTACGCCACCGCGAGCGAGGCACGGAAATTGACATTCATCATCGTTTGTTGCCTAAAACCAGCCGGTTAGCGTCGGATCCGGACACTTTATTCGCCAACGCCGGCGAATTAGCCGATCCCCGGTTAAAGATTCTCGCGCCGGCCGACATGGTGTTGCATGCTCTGGTCCATTTGTTCCTTGAGGGCGACCCAGGAGAAGGTCTTCGTCTGCGGGATTTGCTCGATGTCCACGATCTGTTGACGCACTTCTCCGATCTGCCGGACTTCTGGAAGGAACTCATTCCTCGTGCCCGAGGACTGGGTTTCCAACGGCCGCTGTACTATGGACTGATCCATCTGCAACAGATGTTCGCCACGCCGATTCCCGCAACGGTCGCCGGGGAACTGAATGGACTGGCGCCACCCTGGCCGATCAGACCGCTGATGGCGCGCTTGATTTCCTTGGCTTTGCTGCCTGAACATCCGGACTACCCGCGCCGATCGGCAGCGATCGCCCGCTGGTTGCTTTACGCACGCTCGCATTGGTTGAGGATGCCAACCGTCTTGCTGAGTAAACACTTGGCGCGCAAGCTATGGTTGCGCATCAGGGGCGCCCGCAAGCGTATCGACTTGGCCCAACTGGATTTAAAACAGCAATAGAATCAATCGACAATCTACAGCACAGAGGATCTCAGGCAGCGAGTTCAGCGTACAAATCATGCTCGTCGGCATCAACCACCCTGACCCGCAGAAAGTCGCCCGGTGCCGCATCGAAATGATCATCGATAAACACCAAGCCATCGATTTCTGGAGCGTCGGCCATCGAACGCGCAACCGTTCCTTCATCATCGACTTCATCGACCAGAACATCGATTTCCCGGCCGATCTTGGCAGCCAATAACTCGGCGGAAATCTCTTCCTGCAATTCCATCAACCTTCGTTGCCGCTCTTCGCGGACTTCGATCGGCAGTGCACCGGGCAGGTCGTTGGCCACGGCGCCAGCGACTGGCGAATAAGCGAAGCAGCCGACCCGGTTAAGCCGGGCCGCCGCGATGAAGGCCAGCAATTCCTCGAATTCTGCTTCTGTTTCGCCAGGGAATCCGGTGATGAAGGTGCTGCGTAACGTCAACTCCGGACAAATCGCTCGCCATGAGGCAATCCGCTCCAGCGTATTCTCGGCGCTCGCTGGACGCTTCATCGCAGCGAGAATTCGTCCACTGGCGTGTTGGAAGGGAACGTCGAGGTACGGCAGAATTTTCCGTTCGGCCATCAACGGCAACAGCGCATCGACCGTCGGATACGGATAAACATAATGCAGGCGTACCCAAATGCCGAACTCACCCAGCACCTCGCAAAGTTCCCGCAGCCGTGTCCGAATCGGTCGACCGGCAAAAAAACCGGTACGGTATTTGACATCGACTCCGTACGCGCTGGTGTCTTGCGAAATCACCAATAGTTCACGGACACCGGCGTCAGCCAGCGTTTTCGCTTCCCGCAGCACCTCGCCAATCGGACGGCTGACCAAAGGGCCACGTAATGACGGAATGATACAGAAGGTACAGGAATGGTTGCAGCCCTCGGAAATTTTCAGATAGGCAAAATGCGGCGGCGTCAGTTTGATTCCTTGTGGGGGAACCAGGCTGTCGAACGGGTCGTGCGTGGGTGGCAAATGCGCATGAATGTGTTGCAAAACCTCGTCGCTGGCCTGCGGTCCGGTCACCGCCAGCACCTGCGGATGCGCATGGCGGACGATCTCTTCGCGAGCGCCAAGGCAGCCGGTAACGATAACCTTGCCATTTTCCGCCAGAGCCTCACCAATCGCCGACAGCGATTCCTCGACCGCCGCGTCGATGAATCCACAGGTGTTGACGACCACCAAATCGGCGCCTTCGTAGGAAGGAGAAACCAGGTACCCTTCAGCGCGGAGTTTGGTCAGGATTCGTTCGGAATCGACCAGTGCCTTCGGACAACCCAGCGAAACGAAACCGATAGTTTTCGGGAGAGGCATCGATGGCTAGTCTTATGGAATGTCAGAGGGATCTGAAGCTATGCGAGCCGGGTTGTCACTCAACAACCAGGGCAGTCAGCCAAAGGCGGAAAAAAATCTTCGCACTCAGTGCTCTCGAACAGTGATTATCGTCTTGCCCGACCACTGAGCGCCAACAACAACAGAAAGCAGGCGACGACGACAAGGGCCACTCCGGCCTGCATCAGGGCGGCAAGCTGAAAACCACCCATGTAAAAGTGGCCAAGCAAACGACTGACTCCGGCGAACAAGCAAAGCAACATCCCTCCCAAACCGATCACCCGTCCCAGGAGCAAAAAGAGACCTTCCATTTTTATTTCCTCTGCAATAAAAAACGAATTGCGGTATCTTGCCCACCGAAAGTCAGGTTCTGTTGACAACGCAACGGTTGCCTAGTGGAAGCGTTCGGCTCGCGATAGGCGAGTGATACCGACGCCCCAGATTGTAAGCGAGACCATCGGTGAGGCAAAACGACATTCACTGTTCATCGTCATGGAATCACGAATGCGTTGGAAATTTTGTCTCACGCTCACTGATCAGTGCGCGCTCTATGCTTCATTCGCCGACGAAACGCACAGCAGCAGCCTGATCGACAAAGCCGTAATTTCTGTCGTGCGGTCGATGATCGTCTTTTGCTGACCGCGTTTCACTTCCGCCATGTTCCTAACAACCAACGAGAGAATTTCGCCAATGAACGACAGTAATCCACCCGCCTCGGCCAATCGCTTTCCGACCATTCAGCAGATTACAGTTGGCGCCATTCCCGGTTGGTTACACGCCGGCTGGCGCGATCTTCGTTCGGGAGGATGGGCCAGTCTGTTCTACGGTTTGTGTTTTGCAGTCGCCGGTCTAGTGATGTCGGTGGTGTTTGCCAAAGCATATGCCCTGTTCGCTGGGCTGACCACCGGCTTCCTGCTCGTCGGCCCATTTTTGGCGCTTGGTTTGTACGACCTGAGCCGACAAAATGAGCGGGGCTCGACGCCACAACTTGGTCCTTCGTTAGCCGCCTGGCGACCAAATTTGCCCAACATCGGTCTGTTCGCCGCAGTGCTGGCGATCGTGCTTCTGGTATGGGCTCGCGCTTCGATCGTTGTTTTCGCTCTATTTTTTACCGGCGGTCTGCCGACATTCGGCGATGTCGTGCGTACCGTGTTAACTTTTGAGCAACCCGACTTCGCGGCGGTCTATTTCGCCATCGGCGGTTTTTTTGCCTTGTTCGTTTTCGCGATCAGCGTCGTTGCCGTACCGTTAATGTTGGACCGGCAGACGGACGCGGTAACCGCGGCGATTGCCAGCCTCGTCGCTTGCGGCCGCAACCCGCTGCCAATGCTGTATTGGGCAACGATCATCGTGCTATTGGTCGGAGTGGGTTTTGCAACCATGTTCGTTGGCTTGATGATAACCATGCCGTTGATCGGGCACGCGACTTGGCACGCCTATCGGTCGTTGATCGAAGACGAGCAGAAGACCGACGATCTACGCTGATCGACAGCCGTGGTTTGACAATGGACGGTTATGTCGGTCCGCTCATTCCGGCAACGCGTTCAACAAATAGAGGTTTTCCAGTAGCGGGCCAGGTGGTGTCAGGAAACCGAACCATCGATCATGAATGACAAAAATTTCTCGCGAACGGGCGAGGCGGGCCAATTCACGATTGACGGCCAGCCGAAAGCTGGCATCGTTACGCCGGACCATCAGCGCCACGGGTTCCTGTGAAAAGCTCTCGGAGCCCAACGCCCAGTCGCTGGGATTGGTCGAATCGAGCGCCACGGCAACCAATTGAGATCGATCAGCGACATAAGCATCGGCTCGTCCCCTGAGCAGGCTAGCCACGGCCTGCTGATGTTCAGTGACGCGGACCAGATCGACGACCAGTCGTTTTCTGCTTACCACCTCGGCTAAGGCGCGTTCACCGGGCGAACCGAGGATCACCGCCAGGCGCTTACCATTCAGATCCTCCAACCGCTTGATCCCGGAAGAGCGTCGGGAAAGATAGCCCAAACCTTCGATGGCGATCGGCAGCGTGAAATCAACCTCTTCCATTCGCGACAGCGAGCTGATGGTCGAGCCGCATTCAATATCGATCTGCCCGGATTTCAACTTGGCAATCCGCGACTCCGGCGTCACGGGCAACCACTGCAACTGTAGCTCGTCGAGACCGAGTTGTCTGATCAACGACGCCGCCACTTTCAGGCATAGATCGACCGAATACCCAGTCGGTTGATTGTCCTCGCCAACGTAAGAATAGGGAATCGCCAGTTCGCGGTAACCAAAAGAAATCGTTTTGCTGGTTTTGATTTTGTCGAGGGTGCCTGCCGCCAGCACGGGTGAGGAAAAACCGATCAGCAGACAGCAGACAAACACGGTGAGAAAGCGATCCAATCGCATAAGATTCTCCGACACTGAGAGTGCTTGATTCGATGAGGAACGCACCAGCCATGACGCCTACCCGGGCTGGTCAACGGCCGGATTCATCGCCAGGCGGCCAGGAACTCCTGCCAATGCGCTTTGCCCGACTTGGCGAGTTCGCTCCGCACC
>JAEUOJ010000145.1 GCA_016789495.1 Accumulibacter sp.
TCACTTTGATTTCTATCGTTTCAACTTTCCAGAAGAGTTTGTCGATGCCGGCTTTGGCGAATACTTCCGCGACAATGCCATCTGTTTGGTCGAATGGCCCGATAAAGCGGCAGGTTACGTGCCACCGGCCGATCTGGCGCTGGTCTGGCGGTTTGCCGGCGAGGGTCGCCAGTTGGCGATGGTTGCCCACAGCCCGGACGGCCAACAATGCCTGAACGACTTCGTCACCCGTTGGCCGGTCGCCGCCGGCTGATCAAGTTCGCCAGTGGCGCCTCGCTGCTGCTGGCGGTCAACCGTCTGTCATCGGCAGCGCCACGCTCGCCGGGGATCCTGGCGGTGCGCATCTGGCCGGCGGCCGATTACACCCGGGTGACCATCGAGCACGGCGCGCCGCTGAAATACACCTACCTGACGGTGAAGGACCCTGAACGGCTGGTGGTCGACCTGCAAGATACCGAGTTCAACAGCGTTCTGGAAACTCTCGGCCACAAAGTGACGCCGGACGACCCCAATATCAAACGCTTGCGTGCCGGGCGGTACAAACCGGGCGTCGTCCGTCTGGTGATGGAACTCAAAGGCGAGGCCAAGCCACAAGTCTTCGAACTGGCGCCGGTCGGCCGCTACGGCCACCGCCTGGTGCTCGACGTCTACCCGGCGAATCCTCCGGACCCGTTGCTGGCCTTGATCGACGGCAAAGACCCGCCAGCACCGGTCGAAACACGCCCGGCGGCAAAATCCGATGAGCGCGGCGAGACCGGCGCCGATCCCAAAGCCCCTCCCCGAAGCGACAACAAAGCGGAAGGTTCGCCGGAAAGCAAAGTCGAAGCGAAAAATGAACCGCCAGCCACCGCCGGACAACACCCCCAAACGACGCACAGGCGAACGGGCCGGGCGATCGTCGATCGGCTGGTGACCATCACCCTCGATCCCGGACACGGCGGCGAAGACCCCGGCGCCATCGGCGCCGGCGGCAGCCAGGAAAAACATGTCACCCTGGCGGTGGCCAAGCGCTTGCGGGCGAAAATCGACAGCGAACCGAACATGCGCGCGGTTCTCACCCGCGATTCCGACTATTTCGTCCCCTTGCAGACGCGGGTTCAGAAAGCGCGACGGATTCAATCGGATCTCTTCGTCTCGATTCATGCCGACGCCTTCGTCCGTCCCGATGCCAACGGCTCGTCCGTCTTCGTGCTCTCGCCGAGTGGCGCCTCGAGTTCCGCCGCGCGCTACCTGGCGC
This sequence comes from Accumulibacter sp., assembly GCA_016789495.1. Lineage (GTDB taxonomy): Bacteria > Pseudomonadota > Gammaproteobacteria > Burkholderiales > Rhodocyclaceae > Accumulibacter. The sequence continues at coordinate 1,238 of JAEUOJ010000145.1, forward strand.
AAAAGGAAAATGCCGCCGACCTGATCGGCGGCGTCAATATCGACGTCAAAGACCCGGTCCTGGCCCGCACCCTGCTCGATCTGTCGCAGACCGCGACCATCAACGACAGCCTCAAGCTCGGCAAGGCGGTGCTCGGCGAACTGGGCGGCATCAACCGCTTGCACAAGGCGCATGTCGAACAAGCCGGTTTCGCCGTTCTCAAGGCGCCGGACATTCCGTCGATCCTCGTCGAAACCGCTTTCATCTCCAACCCCGAGGAAGAAAAACGGCTCAATGACGACGCCTATCAGGACAAGATCGCCCAAGCCATTTTCGCCGGCATCAAGAAATACTTCGCCAAAAATCCACCGTTGGCCAAATCGAAGCTGGCCCGCCTGGAATGATCGGCCGCGACGGAAAATCCCGATAAGCGTTCCCAATCCGCAACGACACTGCTAGAATTCGCAGCCTGCATGTGCGACAGGGAATAGCCATGCCGGTGTAGCTCAGTCGGTAGAGCAGCGCATTCGTAATGCGAAGGTCGACAGTTCGAATCCGTCCATCGGCATCAAAAACATTCCAAAGCGTCCCGGCGATAGCGGCAATTCCAGATGAATTCAGGGGCTGCGGTTTTTTTTGGTCTGCGGCGTCCCAAGCCGATCCAGTGCAAGCCCAAGCCATCACCCCACGACGATCACTCTGCCGGCAAGACGCTGGCTTCCCCGCGATGACGTCTACCCAGAATGCCCCAGGCAAACGGCGTCATCCATGTGCGACGATGACCTCTGCCGCTTGAAGTTAGCGCTTACACCCCGCTATTCTGAGTTAGCGAACAGCAACGGATGGTGGCGGAGCGCATGAGAAGAAATCGTGATCGGTTGCAGAATGCCTTGTGGCCAGGGGTACGCCAATTCAGCATTGGTTTGGTCCTCACTGCCTTGTGCTGTTCATTCGGTCTGGCGGCTCCTCAGGACCGAACCATGATCGACCCCAATACCGAGAAAGTGATCGTCTCGATCCGCGGGGTCAATTTCGACATTCCGCTCGGCTACTTCTTTCACGATGCCGCTTTCGCCGGGATGGCTTGGCCGGTCCCGTCCACGGTTCGTTCGGTGGAGCGAAGTTTGGTCGTCACCGCCGCCATTGAGGGCTTGCAACCGTGGACGCGAAACACCGCCGCAGCCTTCGCCAGCGGTCGTGGAACGATGCGCATACGTTTGGCAGCCGATACGCCGACGAACTGGCTGGACAACTACATGAAGCACCGCTACGACACACTGTACGAATCCAGTCTTGCCGGCAATCTGGACGGACTGAAGGGGTACGGATCGAAATATGGCGGCAAGAATGATGTGTTCTACCTCCCCTCCTTGCCGCCACAGAAGCCCTATCTGATTTTGCTCTGCAATGACTTCAGGCCGGACAGCCGCATGTGCGAGGTCATTTTCGACTATCGCGACGGGATTGTCGTGGAGTACGCGATGCCGGTCTGGAAAATGAAGCATTGGCGCACGACCCATCAGTCGGTGATGGCGTTGTTGAATGGTTTCATAGCGAAGTGAGCGGAGAAATAGCCAGCATCTCCCTGCTGCGGCGCATGCGCCGACACGAGAAGTTCTCGCGATGGTTTGGCCTCTCGTGACGAAGCCTTTTGGATGTAAGGCAGGTTGTGAGGGGCGGTCCGTTGACGGACAGAGACCCCGACTCGCACGAACCGATTCTGCGCTTCGCCACCCGCTCTCGGCGCTCGTTGACCGCCACTGACATCACCCGACACTGTGTCGAAGTCTCCGACGCGAATGACGGCCCCCCCGCAATGCGCGTTGAAAGAGCAACTGTTGACAATCGTGTTCGATTGAATACAATTGCACTCATTGTCGCCGATCCGAAGAACAGCACAACATGGCCACTCACGTACCCGTCACGTCAATGGAGCCGCTATCGGCTAGAATTCCTAGTGATCTCTATCTCTGGTTGGCGCAGCTCCAGGTGGAGGGAGCCACGACGAATAGTGACAAGCTGCGGGTCCTGCTGGGCCAGTTGAAGCGGCAACATGATGGTTCGATTGACTACGTGGCGGCCCATGCATGGGCGCGCGACCTGATGGGGCGCTTGCGCGAGGCTCTCGTCCGCGCCGAAGGCAGCACGGGAAAACACTCCGAAGTGGTGAGTTTGCTGCTGGAGCATGTGACTTCCATGCTGGCGCTCGCGGTGAGCCAAGCGCCCAAAACCGCGAGCGACGCCAGCAAGTTTGAAGAGGCTTTCGTTCGCCGAGCGTTCGCCATGTGTGAAACGCTGCTGCGTCAAGGCACCCCCCCCGATGCCGCCGCTTACGATCCCACCGTCGTGCGGCGCCACATGAACCCGACGATCGAGCTGGTCATGAATCTGCAAACATCGAAAGGAACCTGACATGTCCGCAACACTCAAGATCCGCGTTGGCCGCGTCATAGCCGGTAGTGTGCATGCGCTGCTCGATCGTCTCGAAGACCAGGTCCCCGAGGCCATGATGGAACAGTCCATCCGCGAGGCCGATTCCGTGATTGATGACGTCCGGCATGAGTTGGGCGTGGTTTCGGCCAATCGTCATCTTTCCCAGCAGCAGCATGCCCACCTTAACAGCCAGCACGCCAAGCTGGCCAGTCAGATCGATGCCGCACTCACCGGAGGACGCGACGACCTCGTGCGCGCGGCGGTTGCGCGGCAACTCGATATCGAGGCGCAATTGCCGGTGCTGGAGACCACGCTAGGCGAGTACACCCGGCAGGAAGGTGAACTGCAAGGTTATGTCGCCGCACTCCTGGCCAAGAAACGCGAAATGCAGGAGGCGCTGTCGGACTTCCGCAAGAGCCGGGCCGCCGCGGCCGCCTCGGCATCGCCCGCGGCTGGCGCGGCCGGGAGCGCAGAACATCGCATCCAAAACGTCACCAGCGCTTTCGACCGCATCTTCGAACGCCAGACGGGGCTGTCGGGCACAGCGCGCGGCAACGGCCTTCAGCAAGCGGCTCAGCTCAAGGAATTGGACGAACTGGTCCGCGACAACAAGATCGCCGAGCGCATCGCGCAACTGAAAGCGAACAAGGCATGAGCCTGTTCACCGCGCCGGAGAACCTGCCTTTCGGTATCGGCTTCGCGTTGATCATCGGCATCGCCTTGCTTGAAGGGCTCGGCATGCTCATTTCGATGAGCCCGAGCAACTTGTTGGACAACCTGCTACCTGAAATCGACGGCGACACTGGCCTGGACCGCGTACTCGGATGGTTGCACATCGGCAAGGTGCCGGCGCTGGTCCTTCTATTGCTTTTCCTCGCCGGATACACCGTGTTCGGCTACAGCCTGCAGGTGGTGGCTTACGGGCTGCTCGGCAGCTACCTGCCCGCCGTGTTGGCCGGTCTGCTCGCGGTGCCGGCGGGGATGGCCACCGTGCGTGGCCTCGGTTCGTTGATCGCCCACATCATCCCGAGCGATGAGACGAGCGCGGTGAGCGAGCAGAGTCTCGTCGGCCGGGTGGGGGTGGTCGTGGGCGGCGTCGCGAGGCGAGGCCTGGCCGCGCAGGCGCGGGTAAAGGACAAGCTCGGCCGATCGCACTATCTGATGGTGGAGCCGGACATCGACGATGAGGTCTTTGACGAAGGCTCGCAGGTACTGATCGTAAGAAAGGCCGGTGCTTTCTTTCGCTGCATCGCCAATCCGCATCCCACATTGATGTAGCGGGTTGGCGCTTTACGACACGGAACACAAAGAGGGAGAACAACACCATGAGCAACCTGCTCGAGTTGCTGACCATCGCAGCCATCGTCTTTCTGGCGCTGCTGACCATCGGCATCATTTTCGCGCGGCTGTACAAGCGATCAACAAAGGAAACCGCCTTCGTTCGAACAGGCCTGGGCGGACAAAAGGTGATCATGGACGGCGGGGCGATCGTGCTGCCGGTGTTTCACGAGCGAGTGCTGGTCAACATGAATACGCTCAAGCTCGAGGTCGTTCGACGTGAGCGGGAGAGTCTGATCACCAAGGACAGGATGCGCGTCGACGTCACCGCGGCGTTCTTCGTACGGGTCAAGCAGACCGAAGAATCCGTCAGCATCGCGGCCCAGACGCTTGGGGCTCGAACGATGAGCCCCAATGAGCTCAAGGCTCTGGTGGAAGACAAGTTTGTCGACTCGCTGCGGGCGACCGCCGCGACGATGACGATCCAGGAACTGCAGGACAAGCGCCGCGACTTCGTGCAGGCGGTCCAGAACGCGGTCGCAGAAGATCTGGAGAAGAACGGCCTGGAGCTCGAATCGGTCTCGTTGACGAGCCTCGATCAGACCGACAAGCAATTCTTCAATCCGAACAACGCCTTCGATGCGGAGGGCCTCACCCGGCTGACGGAGCAGACTGAAGCACGCCGCAAACAGCGCAATGACGTGGAGCAAGACACCGAAGTTCAGGTACGCACCAAGAACCTGGACGCCACACGGCAAAAACTCACGATCGAGAAAGATCAGGAGTTCGCCACGCTGGGCCAGAGGCGGGAAATCGAAGTCACGCGCGCCGAACAGGCGGCACTGATCGCCTCGCAGCAGGCCGAGCGCAACCGCGAAGCCGAAGCGGCGAAGATCGAGGCGGAACGGCAGGTCGGTCAGAAGCGCATCGAAGCCGATCGAGAGATCAAGTCGGCTGAGATCGAGAAAAAGCTGGTGATCCAGACACGCGAGATCGAACTCGAACGTAAAACGGAGATGCAGCGTGCCGAACAGCGCAAGCAGGTGGAGATCGCGCGTCAGGACACTCAGATCGCGATCGCGAACAAGTCACGCGAGCAATCCGACGCGGACGCCGCGGCCAACCTGGCGCGTGCCGAGGCGGTGAAAGCGGAAGAAGCCGTCAATACCGCCCGCCAGGTTGCGGTGGCCGAACGTGAGAAGAACATCCAGTTGATCGAAGCCTCGAAGGAAGCACAGCAAAGCGCGATCGCGGTCAAGGTGGCAGCCTCGGCGGAGAAAGAGGCCGCGTTCGATCGCGCCGAGGCCGTGACGATGGAGGCCAAGGCCCGGCAAGCCGCGGCCCTGGCGGAGGCCGAAGGCAAGCGCGCCATCAACGAAGCACTGAACACGCTGTCGGCGGCGCAGATCGACCTGCAGGTGCGCACATTGCTGCTCCAACAACTGCCGCAGATTCTTGAACAAGCCGTGCGGCCAATGGAGAAGATCGAGTCCATTCGCATCTTTCAAGTCGGCGGCATGCCAGGCGCCGCGAATTCGGGCACCGAAGGCGCGGCGACAGGGGCGTTGCCGGCCGCTGCCACCTTTCCCGAGCAGGTAATGAACTCGGCGCTGCAGTACCAAATCGCCAAGCCCATCGTCGATGCCGTGATGAAAGACGCCGGATTGTCGAACGAAGGCATTTCAGGCATGGCCAACGCCTTGTCAGGCATGCTGAAGAAGCCTGAAGCGCAGGGCTGACTGAGCCCCTGAGGGAGGCGGCCATCGAGCTCGCCACAACCGCAGGCAGAGATCTCGATTAACCCATTTCCCGGCCAGTTGGAGTTGATCTCCTGACCCTGGCGCCTCGAATCGGCAGGCGGTTGGTATCAGGTCTCATGGCGGACGGCGGGAGTCCGTTCATTTTCTGAGACCGACCGCCGGCGACGGTTGACTAGGCTCGCGGTGCGCCTACGTTTTTTCCGATTGCATTTTCCCGCTGAACCGGAGCATCCCGGTTCGCCGCCCGGAAAGCGCCAATTTCCTCCGTCGGGTCTGCTCTACCCTCGTCATCCTCATTTCCCGTCATTCACAAAAGTGACGGCCGCTTATCTCCCCAGGACGGACGACATTTCGTGAGGACCTCAGTGTCCCGCCGCAAAATACCGTTTCTGAAACCATAGCGCGACATTGACCAAGCCGATCATTACCGGCACTTCGACCAAGGGGCCGATCACCGCGGCGAAAGCCGCGCCGGAGTCGATGCCGTAGACGGCGATGGCCACGGCGATCGCCAGCTCGAAGTTGTTGCTGGCCGCCGTGAAGGACAGGGTGGCGCAGCGCGGATAGTCAGCGCCGGCTTTCCGGCTGAGGAAAAACGACAACACGAACATCAGGACGAAGTAAATCAGCAACGGTATCGCGATGCGCAGCACATCCAGGGGAATGCTGACGATCAGTTTGCCTTTGAGACTGAACATGATCACGATCGTAAACAGCAGGGCCGATAACGTCACCGGGCTGATCCAGGGGATGAAATGAAGGTGATACCACTCCCGGGTCACGAAACGCAGCATGATCACCCTGGTCGCGACCCCGGCGACGCAAGGAATCCCCAAGTAGATCAACACACTTTCGGCGATCTGACCAATCGTGACATTCACCACGTAACCGGACAGGCCGAATACCGGCGGCAGGACGGTCACGAACAGCCACGCGTAAAGGCTGTAAAACAGCACCTGAAAAATCGAATTGAAAGCGACCAGCCCGGCGGCGTATTCGGTCGACCCCTTGGCGATTTCATTCCAGACAACGACCATGGCGATGCAACGTGCCAAGCCGATCAGGATCAGGCCGACCATGTACTCCGGTTTATCCGGCAAGAACAGGATCGCCAGGGCAAACATCAACAGCGGGCCGATCAGCCAGTTCTGGAGTAGGGAAAGACCGAGTACGGTCTTGTCGCGGAAGACATCCGGCAAGTCTTCGTAGCGGACTTTGGCGAAAGGGGGATACATCATCAGGATCAATCCCACGGCGATCGGCAGATTGACGGTGCCGACCTGGAATGAACGGATCAACGATTCAACTTGCGGAACGGCGTAGCCGAGGCCGATGCCAAGCGCCATGGCCCCGAAAATCCACAGGGTCAGATAGCGGTCGAGAAAAGATAGCTGACGAGTAATCGCATTCACTTTCAACGCCTTGTACTGAAGAAGGATTGCCGGCTCCCCGGACGAGCAGTTTTTTCCACCGCGCGGCTCGGGGTTTACACATTTTCAATATTCTATCATTATACGAATATAGAGGTATTGGCATCGTCGTCACGTGCGGCGAGCCATGTTCCCACATTCGCCGCACAACATGATTTGGAGGATCTGAAGCGATGACTATCAGGGTCGGCATCAACGGATTTGGCCGCATCGGCAGGCTGGCCCTGCGCGCGGCCTGGAACTGCCCCGAGCTGGAATGGGTGCACATCAACGAGGCCAATGGACCGGTGGATGCCGCCGCTCATCTGCTCGAATTCGATTCGGTGCACGGTCGGTGGCGGCACGAGATTGGCGTCGAGGACGGTCGACTGGTGATCGATGGTCGATCGATCGGTTACAGCACCGCCAAGGATGTTGCCGGTGGCCCGTGGCGGGAGGCCGGGGTGGACCTGGTTCTCGAAGCCAGCGGCAAGTGGCGGACAGTCGATCAGCTCTCGCCTTATCTGGCCGCCGGGGTAAAAAAGGTGATCGTCGCCGCGCCGGTCAAGGATAGCGACACCTTGAACATCGTCATGGGGATCAACGACCAGCTCTATGATCCGGCCAAACACCATATCGTCACCGCCGCCTCCTGCACCACCAACTGCCTGGCGCCGGTGGTGAAAGTGGTTCATGAGGGGATCGGCATTTCGCACGGGATGATCACCACCGTGCACAGTTCGACCAATACGCAAAGCGTGCACGACCAGATGCATAAGGATCTGCGCCGCGCGCGCGCTTCGAGCCTGTCGCTGGTGCCGACGACCACCGGCTCGGCGACGGCGATCGCGCTGATCTTCCCGGAGCTGAAAGGAAAACTCGACGGTCACGCGGTACGCGTGCCCTTGCTCAATGCCTCGTTGACCGACTGTGTTTTCGAGATGCGGCGGCCGACGACCGTCGAGGAAGTGAACGGCTTGTTGAAACAGGCGGCGGCCGGGGCGTTGCGAGGGATACTCGGCTACGAGGAACGACCGCTGGTCTCGATCGATTACGCCGGCGACCCCCGTTCGTCGATCGTCGACGCGGCGCATACCCTGGTGATCAACGGCACGCTGGTCAAGATTTACGCCTGGTACGACAACGAATGGGGCTATGCCAATCGTTATGTCGAACTGGCGCAAAAAGTGGCCCGGTCGATGTAGGATCATCCATCGATCAGAGATTGGTCACTTTTCTCGACTGACCGCTCGCTGCGCCGCTGATCAGCGCAGCGTCCACCGCGATGATTGGGTGTTGACGATGAACGAACCATCTTCCGGCCAGGTTGCGCCACGCGCCGGACTGCGGAACTATCTGCTGGTCACCGCCGCGTACTGGTCCGATACCGTCACCGACGGCGCGCTGCGCATGCTGGTGCTGTTTTATTTCTACAACCTCGGTTACACCCCGCTGGCGGTCGCCTCGCTGTTCATTTTTTACGAGGTGTTCGGCATCCTGACCAATCTGTTCGGTGGCTATATCGGCGCCCGTTTCGGCTTGAAGACGACCTTGTTCATCGGCCTCGGGATGCAACTGATCGCTTTGTCGATGCTCGCCTTCGCCCCCCCCGGCGCGTTGGTCGTCGGCTATGTGATGGTTTCGCAAGCCTTGAGCGGCATCGCCAAGGACATGACCAAAATGAGTTCGAAAAGCGCCGTCAAGCTGATCGTTCCCGAAGAGGCGTCGGCGACGCTTTATCGTTGGGTCGCCTTGCTGACCGGCTCGAAGAACGCTTTGAAAGGCGTCGGCTTTTTTCTTGGCGGACTGCTGCTGAGCGTGCTCGATTTCCAAGACGCTCTCAAAGGCTTGGCGGCACTGGTCGGCGCGACCCTGTTGCTGACCGCCGTGCTGATGCGCGGCGGACTCGGCCAGGCGAACCGGAAAGCAAAATTCGGGCAGATGTTTTCCCGTAACGGCGCGGTCAACAAGCTCGCCGCGGCGCGCATATTCCTGTTCGGCGCGCGCGATGTCTGGTTCGTCGTCGGTTTGCCGGTGTTCCTGTCGAGCGTCCTGGGCTGGAGTTTCTGGCAATCCGGCGGTTTTCTGGCGGTATGGATCATTGGCTACGGCGTGGTGCAGGCGGCGACACCCGGCGTGTTGCGCAGCCGGGTGCAAGAACAACGCGAACCCGATGGCCGCACGGCAACGATCCTGGCGTTCGTTCTCGCGGCGCTGCCGGCGGCGATCGCTGTCGCGCTGGGCGCCGGGATCGCCCCGGCCACCGTCGTCGTCGCGGGTCTGATTCTTTTCGGCGCCGTATTCGCGCTCAATTCAGCGGTTCATTCCTATCTGATCCTGGCGTATACCGACAGCGACAAGGTGGCGATGAGCGTCGGTTTTTACTACATGGCCAATGCCGCCGGCCGACTGATCGGCACCGTCCTTTCCGGGGCGCTCTATCAGTGGGGACTGCAATACGGTCCCAATCAAGGCTTGATCGCCTGCTTGTGGGCATCGTCGGTATTCGTCCTGCGTGCCGGGTGGTGGTCGCTGCTGCTGCCACGCCACGCAGGACCGCGCAGCAAGCCGATCAAGCTCGACGATCTCGGCGATTGACGCCGGGGCGCGGTCATCGACCGGCCCCGGCGCCGGCCTGACCGCAGACCGATCCGCGCCGGTGGGAAGAGCGGTCCATTTTCCCGATTTCTCGCGCCAAGGGTCATCCCTGCGCTTCGCCATCGGGAAAACCGCTCCTGCCCTCCCACCCGGCAGGCACCGACCGCTCCCGTCCGAGCGGCGGCGGCTATCGCTTACATCACCTTGACCTCGACTTTACGCGGTTGGGCATGCTCGGCTTTGGGAATGCTCAACTTCAGAACCCCCTGGCTGAGTTCGGCGCTGACCTGGGTCGAATCGAGTTCCTTGGAGAGCGTGAATACCCGCCGATAGCGCGGGACACCGACTTCGATGTGGCTGGCGACGATTCCCTCGGGACGCTCCAGATCGATCTCGCCTTCGATGGTCAGCGTATCGGCCTCGACGTGCAAATGCAGTTTGTCCTTGGGAACGCCCGGCATGTCGGCAAACAGGGTAATCCCGGAACTGTCCTCGATCACATCAACCGGCGGCAGCAGCGCCGGCTCTTCCTTGGCGGGCGTCTTCTTGACGGCAGTGTTGTCGGTCATCTCGATTCCTCCTTACTGAATGGTAATGCGGCGAGGTTGCGCGGACTGTTTGCGAGCAATGCTGATCCGCAATACGCCATGGCTGTATTTGGCTTCAACCGCGTTGGCATCGATGTCGTCGGGCAGCGAGACGACACGACGGAAGCGGCCTTCGAAGCGCTCGTCGATGTGCTTGGTCGCCTCGGCCTCCGTCGCTTGCCGTTGCCGCTCGCCGGCGACGGTCAATACGCCTTTCTCGATCTGCACATCCAGGCTGGCCGGATCGATGCCGGGGGCGAAAGCATAGATTTCGACCGACTGCGGGGTACCGCCGACATTCATTGCCGGGAAACCACCGCGGGCGATACCGCGAATGCTTGGTGAAAGATGGAAGGCGTTTTGCACTTCGTGTTGCAGACGATCGAGTTCCGCCAGCCAATCGCGAGGAAACAGGGAGCGATACATCATGATCAATCCTCCAATTAAACAGGTTAAACGCGCCGTGACTGGCGCTTGCGATCAAAATGGGGGCGGTTCAACGTCTTTCAATGACTTGAATTTACGCCAACGACCTCGATATTCATTGGTTGGCCAAGTGACCTTATTGAGCGAGATCAGTGATGGAGTTCAAAGATTATTACCAGATTCTCGGGGTGCCGCGCGACGCCTCGGCGGAAGACATCAAGAAGGCATTCCGCCGGCAGGCGCGCAAGTACCACCCGGACGTGTCCAAGGAAGCGAACGCCGAAGCGCGGATGAAGGAGATCAACGAGGCAAACGCCGTGCTGGCCGATCCAGAGAAGCGCGCCGCGTACGATCGGCTTGGCCGCGGTTACCGGCCGGGCGAAGATTTTCGTCCGCCACCGGATTGGCAACGGGGATTCGAATTTTCGAGTGGCGGATTCGGCGCCGGCGAGACGGCCGATTTTTCCGATTTCTTCGCCGAGTTGTTCGGTCGGCAACGCGGCAGCCGGGGTTTCGCTGGCCGGACGACCGGTCCGCTGCGCGGCGAGGACCAGCGGGCGATCGTCGAACTCGATCTCGAAGACGCCTTCAGTGGCAGCACGCGACAAATCACCCTGCGAGTACCGCGTGGCGACGGGCAGCCATGGTCCGGCTTTGAAACGCGCACCTTGAACGTGAAAATTCCGCCGGGAGTCTATGCGGGTCAAGTGATCCGCCTGGCCGGGCAAGGGCTGCCCGGATTGAAGGGTGGTCCGGCGGGCGACCTGCTGCTCGAAGTCGCCTTTCGGCCGCATCCGCGTTTTCATGCGCAGGGGCGCAATCTCTACCTGACATGGCCGCTGGCTCCCTGGGAAGCGGCGCTGGGCGCCGTGTTGACGGTCGAACTGCCGCGGGGAAGCGTCAAGGTGCGCATTCCCCCCGGCGCGCAAAGCGGTCAGCAACTGCGGGTGCGCGGCAAAGGGCTGCCCGGCGCCAAGGCGGGCGATCTGCTGCTCAATCTGCAGGTGGTGCTGCCGCCAGCCGAGACGCCCGCGGCGCGGGCGTTGTATCAGCAAATGGCACGCGAACTACATTTCGATCCGCGAGCCCGCGGGACGAATCCATCGGATAGGGACTGAACGATGGGCGACGAGGACATTTTGATCGGCCGCCTGCTCGAAGACGTACTGACCCTGGAACAACTGGCGGCCGCCTGTCCGGTCGAACCGGCCTGGTTGCAGCGGCGTCTCGACGAGGGCCTATTGCCAAACGCCGAAAGCGTTGCCGGAAGGTGGCGCTTTTCGAGCAGTTGCTTGCAAAGGGCGCGACGGATGCGACGAATCGAACGCGATTTCGAAGCCGTGCCGGAACTGGCGGCCTTGGTGGCCGATTTGATGGAAGAAATCGACGATTTGCGCGCCCAGTTGGCGTGGCATGCTCGAAACTGAGCAACTGATTTGGTCAATGTTGCCGCAGCCGCCTGTTGGACTGCGGACTGACCTACCGCGCCGGTCGGCGGGGCGGTTCATTTCGCCCCGATTTCCGTGCGCCTCGACGAAATCGGGAAACCGGCCGCATTCTGCCACTCGGCTGGCAACGATCGCCCCAGTCCAGCAGGCGCCGAGAACGGCTTCAGGTGCGGAAGCGACTGCACGACCTTGCAATTGATGAAAAACTCTATGGCCATCTTTTCTCCGAGGGTACTTTTCGTCATGGCACAATATCGACGAACGCTTTGGCACTTTTCCGCCCGCGGGCCAAGCCTCAGCCTTTTCACCGGCTGAAGACGGAACTGGCCGCGCCGACACCGACATTCCGCACCGAGGCTTCCATGCACACTCGCCAGTTCATTGCCCTCAGCCTGTCCGGCCTGCTGATCGGCGTCACCACCTCCGGATCGGCGCAAACGCCACCCGACGCCGGTGCCCTGCAACGCGAAACGCAACGCCGCCTGCAAGCCCCCCGTCCAGCCGACGACACCGTGCGAGTGCCCAGCGCGCGGCCGATGAACGAACACACCCAGGCCAGCCGCGTGACTGTCCGCCGCCTGATCATCGACGGCGCGACGCTGCTCCCGGTCGCCGAACTGCAAGCGCAGATCGCCGACCTCGTCGACCAGTCGCTGACCTTTGCCGAACTCGAACACGCCGCCCAGCGTATCGCCGCCTACTACCGCGAGCACGGCTGGTTCGTCCGCGTCTATCTGCCACCGCAGGATGTCACCGACGGCACCGTCCGCCTGCAGGTCGTCGAGGGTCGCTACGAAGGCAGCCGGCTGGAAAACCAGGGCCGTCGCGCCAACGGCGAAGCGGTGCGTCGCGTCGTCACCCACCGCCTCAAGGTCGGCGAACCACTCTCCGCCGCCGATCTGGAACGTGGCCTGCTGCTGGCCAACGATCTGCCTGGCATCCGCGCCAACGGCCTGCTCAAAGCCGGAGAAACGCATGCCTCGACCCGGCTGCTGGTGCACGTCGACGACACGCCGTTCATCACCGGCGACCTCGGACTCAACAACCACGGCGTCAAATCGACGGGGGTGATACAAGCCGTCGGCGGCTTGGCGCTGAACAATCTGGCCGGCATCGGCGACCAACTGAGCTTGCGCGCGCTGGCCGCCGAAAACATCTACAGCCTGGCGCTGCGCTACGGCCTGCCCCTGGGCACCGACGGCTGGCGGCTGGGCCTTCATCTCACCACCCTGAGTTATCGCCTGGGCGACCGCTACAAAAACCTCGATGCCGAAGGGCAGGCGCATACCGGCGGCGTGTCGCTGTCGTACCCGATCATTCGCCGAAGCAGCCACAACCTGTATTTCTCCACCGGCTACGAACGCCGCCGCTACGAGGACGACAGCCTCGGCGCCCCCGTGCATCGCCACGATGTCGACGCCCTGACGCTGGGGCTGACCGGCGAGCTGCGCGACAGTCTGGGCGGCGGCGGCCTGAGCTGGGGCGGGCTGCAGCTCACCCGCGGCCGACTGCATCTCCGCGATGTCGCCGGCGACCCGGCCACCGACGCCGCCGGCCCGCGCACGCAAGGCGAGTACAGCAAGCTCGGCCTGCAACTCAATCGGCAGCAAGCCCTCGGTGGCAGCGGCTGGCAATTTCTCACAGCCCTCGCCGGCCAGTGGAGCAAGGACAATCTCGGCAGTTCCGAGCGCTTCTCGCTCGGCGGTCCCGACCGCGTGCGCGCCTACCCGGTCAATGAAGCCAACGGCGACCAAGGACTGCTCGTCAAACTCGAACTGCAGCGCGAACTCGGCCAGGGCTGGCAAGTCATTGCCTTCTACGACACCGGGCGCGTCCGCCAACATGCGCACACCTGGGCGGGCTGGCAGGGTGGCGGCAAGCCGCCGAACAGCTATCGCCTGTCCGGCGCCGGCGTCGGCCTCAACTGGCGCCACGACGGCTGGCAATTGGCCGCCAGCGCCGCCGCCCCGATCGACGGCAATCCCGGCGCCGATGCCAACGGACATAACGGCGACGGCAGCAAATCCTCGTCCACGCGCTACTGGCTGAGCCTGAGCCGTGTTTTCTGAACCCACTCACACCGAAGCGTTGCGCCGAGGCCCGCGGACGCCAGTCGAGCGTCCGCAGCAGCACGCCGGAGGTCTTCCCGGTCGGCGAGCCGAGGGCTGGCCAGCAGGGCCAGGTTCATCTTCACTACCAAAATCCGGCTGAGCCGCACGGCTCGGCCTTTCGGGAATTCGCGCCATGAACCACACCTATCGTCTCGTCTGGAACAGCGAAAACCAACGCCATGTCCCCGCGCCCGAAAGCGCCCGCGCCCACGGCAAGGGGGACCGCAGCAAGCCCCGCTTGCCGTCCGGTCTGCCGCCCAGCCGCCGCGCCGGTCTCCGACCCGTCGCCCTGCTGCTCGGCGCGGCGCTGGCGCAAACCGCTCTCGCCCAGCCCCCCGCGCCCGACATCCTGCCCGACGGCGGGCGGGTGGTTGCCGGGCAGGCCGGCATCGCGCAAAGCGGCAACCGGATGACCGTCACCCAGGGCAGCGACAAGGCGATCATCAATTGGCAACACTTCGACATCGGCCGCCAGGCCGGCGTCACCTTCGCGCAACCCTCGGCCGGCGCCGTGGCGCTCAACCGCGTCGTCGCCGGCGACGCTAGCCAGATTCACGGGCAGCTCACCGCCAACGGGCAAATCTGGCTGATCAACCCCAACGGCGTCATCTTCGGCGCCGGCAGCCGGGTCGATGTCGGCGGGCTGGTCGCCTCGACGCTGGCCAGCACCAACGAGGACTTCCTGGCCGGCCAGGCGGTGTTCACTCGCCGGGACCGCAGCGGTCACATCGTCAATCAGGGCGAGATCACCGCCGCCGACGGCGGCCTCATCGCTTTGTTGGCCCCCAGCGTGCGCAACGAGGGCGTTCTCCGCGCCCGACTCGGCAACATCGCCCTGGCCGCCGGCGAAAGAATCACCCTGGCCAGCGGCGCCGACGGGCGCCTGGCGCTCGCCGTCACTCCCGCCACCGTGCAAACGCTGGTCGACAACAAGCAACTGATCGTCGCCGACGGCGGCCAGGTGATCATGACCGCCAAGGCCGCCGACGCCCTGGCCGGCGCCGTCGTCGCCAACAGCGGCACCGTGCGCGCGCAAACGCTGGCCGAGAAGCAAGGCCGCCTGCTTTTGCTCGCCGACATGGAACACGGCGAAGTGAAGGTCGGCGGCACGCTCGACGCCTCGGCCCCGGCGTCCGCCTCGTCTTCCTTCCCGCTCCCGCCGGGACAGGCCGTCATTGGAAACGGCGGTTTCATCGAAACCAGCGCCGCCAGGGTGACGCTGGCCCCGGACCACAAAGTCACCACCGCCGCCGCCAGGGGTCGGACCGGCACCTGGCTGATCGATCCCAACGACTACACCATCGCCGCCAGCGGCGGCGACATCAGCGGCAGCCAGCTGTCGACCGACCTGGTCGGCAGCAACGTCGTCATCCAGAGCAGCGGCGGCGGCACGGCGGGCCAGGGCGACATTCATGTCAACGACCCGGTCGCCTGGTCAAGCAACACCTTGACGCTGACCGCCGCCCGCGACATCAACATCAACGCCGTGATGACCGCCAGCGGAACGTCGAGTCTGGTGATGAACACCGGCACCGCCAACGGCAGCGACGGCGCCGTCGCCGGCGGCACCGTCAAGGTCGGCTTCGCCCCTGGCGAGGCCAACGGTTTTGCCGGGCGGGTCGATTTCCCCGGCCGCTCGGGCAACGGCTTCCTGACCATCAACGGTCAGGGCTACACCGTCATCAACAGCCTGGGGGAGGCAGGCAGCACCACCGGAACCGACCTGCAGGGGATGCGCGGAAATTTGTCGGGGTATTACGCCCTGGGCAACGCCATCGAGGCCAGCGCGACGAGCGGGTGGAATGGAGGAGCGGGGTTTGAGCCGGTGGGTCGTGACGATTACGTCTACCTCATGAGTTTGCCCTTCGTCGGCGTTTTCGATGGCCTCGGTCACACGATCAACGGACTGACCATCAATCGTCCTACCACCCATACCCTTGGTCTGTATGGTGTAAACCGTGGATCGATCCGCAACGTCGGTCAGAACGGCGGCAGCGTCACTGGCGTCTTCAATGTCGGCGGACTGGTGGGCCAGAACGATGGAATCATCAACAACGCCTACGCGACCGGCAGCGTCACGGGCAACGAAGCCGGCGGGCTGGTGGGCTGGAACAATGGAACCATCAACAGCGCTTACGCGACCGGCAGCGTCACGGGCGTCAACGATGTCGGAGGGCTGGTGGGCTCGAACAAAGGACCCAGCATCAAGGCATACGAGAGCGGCTGCGTGACGGGCTAGTAGTTCGCAGCCGGCGTAGTGGTGGGGTCGTGGGGCGGAGTG
>JAEUOJ010000182.1 GCA_016789495.1 Accumulibacter sp.
TGCCGCTTGCCGGCCCTGCAGATGATGACGCAAGGCGCCGCAGCAGCCGGCAGCCGGCGCCTCGATCAGGTCGATCGCCAACCGGTCGAAAACACGTGCCGCGGCGGCGTTGGTGTTCGCGGCCAGGGTCGGTTGCACGCAACCGGCCAGCAGCAGCATACGCCGGGAGTGGCCAGCCTGGCGCGGCCTGGGCGATTGTCCGACGGCCGCCGGCGGCACTTTTCGCGCCAGCACGGCGGGCAGCCAGGGCCGCAGCGCGCGACCGACGCCGACGGCTGTAGCGAACAGTCGACGCCGCGGCACCGTTTGCGACAGCAGGAAACGCAGCGCCCGGTCTTTGCCGGTCCGCGGCACACGCTGCTCGAGCACCTCGCGACCGATCTCCAGCAAGCGATGGTAATCGACTCCCGATGGACAGGTGGTTTCGCAGGAACGGCAGCCCAGGCAACGGTCGAGATGGCGTTGCGTTTTTTCGCTGACCGGTCGGCCTTCGAGCATCAGCTTGATCAGGTAGATGCGGCCGCGCGGTCCGTCGAGTTCGTCGCCGAGCAACTGGTAGGTCGGGCAGGTCGCCGCGCAAAAGCCGCAATGGACGCAGCGGCGCAGGATGGCGTCGGCGGCGCGTCCTTGCGGAGTGTCTTTGATGGATTCGGCCAGATCGGTTTGCATTGGCGTAGCGCTCAGAAGTCCGGATACAGACGGCCGTGGTTCAAAACGCCGTGTGGATCGAAGGCGGTTTTCAACCGGCGATGGATGCGCAGCAAGGGAGCGCTGAGCGGCTGGAATACGCCGATCGCCGCTTTCAACGCCGGATCGCCGCGAAACAGCGTCGCGTGTCCGCCGACGGCCGACGCCGCGGCACGGAGGGTCGCCGGGTCGCCGCCGCGCAACCAGCGTTGCGCGCCGCCCCATTCGATCAGCGTCGTTCCCAAGTCTTGCGGTCCGGCGACCGACGGTAGCGACAGCCGCCAAAGTGGCGCCTCGCCGCTGAAAAAATCGTGCGTCTGTTCGCGCAGCGCCCACCAGAAAGCAGCCGCTTCGCTTTCATCAAGCGCCTCGCCGGCCAGTTTCTCTTGCGCCGCGGCGACTGCCGCCGCCGCACCCGACAACCGGACGGTCAGCACCCCCTGGTGCCAGACCGACGCTGAAATCGGCAGCGGCTGGCCACCCCAGCGGTTAAGCCAGGTCAAGGCCTCGCGCTCACCAACTGCCAGACGGATGCTTTTTTCGGCGACAGGCCGAGGCAGGACTTTCATCGACACTTCGAGAACCAGCCCCAGCGTGCCGAGACTGCCAGCGATCAGGCGTGGCACGTCGTAACCGGCGACGTTCTTCATCACCTGCCCGCCGAACGACAAGACCTCGCCATTGCCGGTAAGCAGTTTGACTCCGAGAACGAAGTCGCGCACCGCGCCGGCCGTCGCGCGGCCAGGACCGGACAAGCCGCAGGCGAGCATCCCGCCGACGGTCGCCGACGGTCCGAAGTGCGGCGGTTCGCAAGGTAGCCACTGGCCTTTTTCGGCGAGCACCGCCGCCAGGTCCCGCAGCGTCGTGCCAGCGCGGGCGGTCACCACCAATTCGGTCGGCTCATAGGCGATGATGCCGCGATAAGCGGCGACTTCCAGCGGCGTGCCACTGACCATTCCACCGTAGAACGTCTTGCTGCCACTGCCACGCAGGACCAATCGCTCGCCAGCGGCAGCGGCTGAGCGAATCCGTTCCTGCCACTCGGCGATCAGCGGGTCCATCAGCGGTTCGCCAGGATCGACGACGTGGTGCCAGCACGCGCCAGGATGTATTCGCGGCAGCGGGCGAGCGTCGGCACGCCCTTGCCGGGATTGAACAATCCCGGCTCGTCGAAGGCGGCCTTCAGTCGATGGAAGGCGGCGATTTCGCCGCAGCCAAACTGCGCGGCCATCAAGTCGACTTTTTCCAGGCCGACGCCGTGTTCGCCGGTGATCGTGCCGCCGAAACGAACCGACAACTCGAGAATTTCAGCGCCGAAGGCTGCCGCCCGGTCGAGTTCGCCGGGACGGTTGGCGTCGTACATGATCAACGGGTGGAGGTTGCCGTCGCCGGCATGAAAGACGTTGGCGCAGCGCAAGCCGTACTTGGTGGACAGGATCTCGATTGCTTCGAGCATGTCCGCCAGTCGCTTGCGCGGGATCGTCCCGTCCATGCACAGATAATCCGGAGTCATCCGCCCGACGGCCGGAAAGGCGGCTTTGCGTCCGGCCCAGAAGCGCAGCCGCTCGGCCTCGCTCACCGAGACCCGCACTTCCGAAGCGCCGCTGTTTTCGAGTACCGTCCTCACCCGGGCGATTTCCTCGGCCACTTCATCGGGCGTGCCGTCGGCCTCGCAAAGCAGGATCGCCTCGGCGTCGAGGTCATAACCGGCATTGACGTACGGTTCGACGGCATGAATCGCCTTGCGGTCCATCATTTCCAAGCCGGCCGGAACGATTCCCGCCGCGATGATCCCGGCCACTGCCTCGCCGGCGCGACGGACGTCGGCGAACGAGGCGATCGCCACCTGCGCCAGCAGCGGTTTCGGCGTCAGGCGAACGGTGATCTCGGTGATCAACGCCAGCAGCCCCTCGGAACCGATGACCACCGCCAGCAGGTCGTAACCCGGCGCATCGAGACCGCCTCCGCCGAATTCGACCTCTTCGCCGTCGCTGGTCAGACCGCGGACGCGCAACACGTTATGCACCGTCAGCCCATATTTCAGGCAATGCACGCCGCCGGAATTCTCGGCGACATTGCCACCGATGGTGCAGGCGATCTGTGAGGACGGGTCTGGCGCGTAATACAGTCCATAGGGCGCCGCGGCTTCCGAAACCGCCAGGTTGCGCACGCCGGGCTGCACAACAGCCGTTCGCGCCAGCGGGTCGATGCGCAGAATTTTCTTTAGTCTGGCCAGCGAAACGACCACCCCGTCGGGATGCGGCGTCGCGCCACCGGACAGCCCGGTGGCGGCGCCACGCGGCACCACCGGCGCACGGAACTGGTGGCAGATCCGCAGCACCGCCCGCACCTGGGACTCGTCGGCCGGCAAGACCACCAGTGACGGCAGGCAGCGGTAAGCGGTCAGGCCATCGCTTTCGTACGGCCGAAGATCCTCTTCATCGACCAGCAGCGATTCCGCCGGCAACACCGCCGACAAGCGCTGGATCAGCGCGGCCCGATCAACCGAGTAGCGCCAATCTGACGCAGACGCGTCAAAACTCATCAAGGTTCCTCAAAGCACCGCTCGACCACCCGCCCGGCCCGTCGTGCCGTCGCCAGACGCCGGTCGGCTTGAGCGATCGTCGCCAGCCGAGTAGCAGAGCGAAGGGTCGTGTTGCCCGATTTCAAGGCACATGGCGGGCCTATGCGACGAGAAATCGGGGAAAACGCGTTCCCACTACCAGCGCATCAGGCCAGTCCAACAGGCTGCCGCTACGGGCGGCAGCAGCAGTGGCCACGACCGTAACAATAGCGCGTTCCAGGGCGGCTGTAACTCGTTTCGCGCACTGAGCGCCACGGGTCTTGGCCGGTCAAACGCGTTTCGCATCGACAGCGGCTGCATTACAATGAATCCGTCACGCCAAGCGTTTACCACGACATCTCCAGACGCCCAGCGACGCAGTCCGGATACGTCCGACTGCGGTAGCGCGCGCCGTTCCCGGCACCCAGGCCGCCGTCATCTTTCCTGACCTCGCCAACTGCTTATCGTTCATCATGGCCAACATCTTGCTCGTGCTCAACGCCGGTTCGTCGAGCCTGAAATTCTCCGTTTTTCAACTCCCCGAACAAGGCGAGCTGCAGGCCGCCGTCGTCGGTCAGGTCGAGGGACTCGGTGGTACGCCGCATCTCAAGGCCAAGGACGGCGACGGACGCTTGCTCGCCGACATCCGCTGGGACAGCGGGCAGGTGACCAACCACGCGCAGGCGCTGATGGCCGTCGATCAACTGCTGCGCGAGCGCTTCGCCGGGCAGACGCTGATCGGCGTCGGTCATCGCGTGGTGCATGGCGGAGCGGAGCATTCGGCGCCGTTGCGGGTCACCCCGGAAGCCCTGGACACCTTGGCCGCCTTCATCCCGCTGGCACCGCTGCACCAGCCACACAATCTCGCCGCCATCCGCGCCATCTGGGAAATCCATCCCACCTTGCCACAAGTGGCCTGTTTCGACACCGCGTTTCATCGCACGCAGCAGCCGGTCGGTGAATACTATGGCCTGCCGTACGAGTATTACCAGCGCGGCATCCGCCGCTACGGCTTCCACGGCCTGTCGTACGAATACATCGCCACAACCTTGCCGAGCGTCGCGCCGGAGATCGCCGACGGTCGGGTGGTCGTCGCTCACCTGGGTAGCGGGGCCAGCCTGTGCGCCATCCACCATCGTCGCTGCGTCGGCAGTTCGATGGGCTTCACCGCTCTCGACGGGCTGATGATGGGCACCCGTCCGGGCAACATCGACCCGGGCATCGTTCTCTATCTCTTGCAACAAGAGGGCTTGACTCCGGCGCAGATCGAGGACCTGCTTTACAAGCGCTCCGGTCTACTCGGTCTATCCGGAATCAGCAACGACATGCGCCAGCTCGAAGCCAGCGCGGCACCACGGGCCAGGCTGGCGATCGATCATTTCGTCTACCGCATCAGCCGTGAACTCGGCGCGCTGACGGCCGTCCTCGGCGGCCTGGACGCACTGGTATTCACCGCCGGCATCGGCGAAAACAGTGTCGCGATCCGCCGGCAAATCTGCCAGCACGCCGCCTGGCTGGGTATCGACCTCGACCTGGAAGCCAACGAACGCGGCGCGACCCGTCTTACTCGCACCGGCAGCCGGGTCTCGGCCTGGGTGTTGCCGACCAACGAGGAATTGATGATCGCCCGCCATACGCTGAATTTGCTGGAAATCTAGCGCGGCACGAAGAGTTTTCACTTGCCGGGAACCCGTGCTTGTGCCGCCCACGCCGTAGCCAGTGGGCCGCGACGCCAACCGAGTCTCCTCACTGCGGCGAGAGCGATTGCCCAAGAATCTCGCTTAGCGCGGCGACCAGGCCCTGGCACTCGGCCGTCGTACCGATGGTGATGCGCAGAAACTGCTCGATGCGTGGCAGTTTGAAGTGACGGACGATGATCCCCTGCTGGCGCAAAAGAACGCTGATCTCACAGGCATCGTGCCTCGGATGGCGAACGAAAATGAAATTGGCCGCCGATGGCAGAACCTCGAAACCCAGGGCGAGCAAATCCTGGCGCAGTTGTTCGCGGCTGTCGATCACCGCCCGTCGCGTTTTCTCGAAATGCCGCTCGTCAGCCAGCGCGGCGATCGCGCCGACCAGCGCCAGGCGGTCGAGCGGATACGAATTGAAGCTGTTTTTCACCCGTTCCAGCGCTTCGATCAATTCCTCGTTGCCCACCGCGTAACCGACCCGTAGGCCAGCCAGCGAACGCGATTTGGAGAGGGTATGCACCACCAGCAAGTTCGGGAAGCGATTGACCAGCGGAATCGCCGACTCGCCGCCAAAGTCGATGTACGCCTCGTCGATCACCACCACCGAGTCCTGCCAGGCGGCGAGCAGATTTTCGATCGCCGGCAACGACAGCAGGCCGCCGGTGGGCGCATTGGGATTGGCGAAGATGATCCCGCCGTTCGGCTGCCGGTAATCATCCAGGCAGATCTCGAACTGCTCGTTCAATGGCACCGTCCGATAGTCGATGTCGTAGAGCGCGCAATAGACCGGATAAAAGCTGTACGTGATATCCGGGAACAGGATCGGCGACAAATGGTTGAGCAGCGCGGCGAAAGTGTGCGCCAGCACTTCGTCGGAGCCATTGCCGACGAAAACCTGCCGCCCGCTGATGCCGGCTGTGGCGTAACGCGCGGCAATCGCTTCTTTCAGCCGATCGGCGTTCGGATCCGGGTACAGCCGCAAAGCCTCGGCGCTGTTGGCTAACTCGTCGCTGATCGCGGCAACGACGCGCGGCGACGGCGGAAAAGGATTCTCGTTGGTATTGAGCTTGATCAGCCGCGGCAGTTTCGGCTGTTCGCCAGGCACATAAGGGGTCAGGCGATGCACGAGAGGACTCCAGTAACGGCTCATCAACGACTCCTCGGTCGAAGGCAGGTCAGGCGTGAGATGGTATCATGCGCGTCTGGAACGGCAGGCGAAGGCGCCAGCCACCAAAGGCGGCGGCGATCACGACGACAGCGCTCTCGTTTCGCCCCGATTCGACATTTTGCGCTTACAGGTAGTGACGTCCCGATGCGGCAAGCAGATGTTTCCCGCGATACGCTTGAAACGCGGATCACCGTCCGCCTGAACCTCGATGGCAGCGGTCAGGGCCATTTCGTGACCGGCGTGCCTTTCCTCGAACACATGCTCGATCAGATTTGCCGTCACGGGCTGATCGACCTCGACATCGCCGCCAGCGGCGATCTGCATATCGACGCCCACCACACCGTCGAGGATATCGGCATCACCCTCGGGCAGGCGCTGAGCACAGCGCTTGGCGACAAGAAAGGCTTGCGTCGTTACGGCCACGCCTACGTGCCGCTCGACGAAGCGCTCTCCAGAGTGGTCATCGATCTATCGGGTCGGCCGGGATTGCAGTTCAACGTCGAATTCACACGGGCGACGATCGGCAATTTTGATGTCGACCTGATCCACGAATTCTTCCAAGGGCTGGCCAATCACGCCTCGCTGACCCTGCACATCGACAATCTACGCGGCGAAAACGCGCACCATCAGGCCGAAACGGTGTTCAAGGCTTTCGGACGCGCGCTGCGCATGGCGGTCGAAGCCGATCCACGCACCGCCGACCGGATTCCATCGACCAAGGGTTCGCTGTGATCAGGACGACCGCCGCCGGCGACGGCGAGATCGTCGTCATCGATTACGGGATGGGCAATCTGCGCTCGGTGTGGCAGGCGCTGCAACACGTTGCTCCCCAGCGGACGATCCGGGTATCGGCGGAGGCAGCCGTGGTCGCCGCGGCCGAACGCGTCGTTTTTCCCGGCCAGGGAGCGATGCCGGATTGCATGCGCGAAATCGATCAGCGCGGCTTGCGGGCGGCGATCATCGATGCGGCGCGCAACAAACCGTTTCTGGGGATTTGCATCGGTCAGCAGATGCTTTTCGAACACAGCGAAGAAGGCGACATTGCCGGCCTGTCGGTATTCCCCGGCGTCGTTCGCCGCTTCCCGGCCGAGCGGATGCGCGACCAGGACGGTGGCAAACTGAAAGTGCCGCACATGGGCTGGAACGAAGTACGGCAGCGCACCGACCACCCGTTATGGCGAGGCATCGCCGACGGCACGCGTTTTTATTTCGTCCATAGTTACTACGCCGACCCGGTTGACGCAGGTTGTGTTGTGGGTACAACCGATTATGGTCTACCCTTTACCAGTGCGGTGGCGCGGGATAATATCTTCGCCATCCAGTGCCACCCCGAAAAAAGCGCCGCTGCAGGGCTCGCCCTCTTGGCCAATTTCGTCGCCTGGAAGCCCTGACCCACTGCCGGAAGATTATTTTTTGTTGAACTCATCCTTTTCCCGCCTTCAACATGCTGATAATTCCCGCCATTGATCTCAAAGAAGGACAATGCGTCCGTCTTAAACAGGGCCTGATGGATCAGGTGACGATTTTTTCGAACTCGCCGGGCGAACAGGCCCGTCACTGGCTGGATCAAGGGGCTCGCCGTCTGCACGTCGTCGACCTCGACGGTGCTTTCGCCGGCAAACCGAAAAACGAGCGGGCGATCAAGGAAATCGTCAAAGCCGTCGGTGACGACATCCCGGTGCAGCTCGGCGGCGGCATCCGCGATCTCGACACCATCGAACGCTGTCTCGACGACGGGGTCAGTTACGTGATCATCGGCACGGCAGCGGTCAAGAACCCGGGGGTTCTGCATGATGCCTGCGGCGCTTTTCCGGGACACATCATCGTCGGCCTGGATGCCAAGGAAGGCAAGGTGGCGGTCGATGGCTGGTCGAAAATGACTGGCCATGATGTGATCGATCTGGCCAAGAAATACGAGGACTACGGCGTCGAAGCGATCATCTACACCGACATCGGTCGTGACGGCATGCTCACCGGCGTCAACATCGAAGCCACCGTCAAGCTGGCGCAGGCGCTGCTGATCCCGGTGATCGCCAGCGGTGGCCTGGCCGGGATTGACGACATCCGTCGACTCTGCGCCGTCGAGCAGGAAGGCATCAGCGCTGCCATCGCCGGTCGGGCGATTTACGATGGATCGCTCGATTTCGCCCAGGCGCAAGCCGAGGCCGACCGGGTCGCCGCGTCGTGACGACCAGCCCGCCCGCGCTCAGTGGTGGTCGATTTTGGCTTTAGCCAAGCGGATTATCCCGTGCCTGGACGTCACCGCCGGTCGCGTCGTCAAAGGCACCAATTTCATTGACCTGCGTGACGCGGGCGACCCGGTCGAAATCGCCCGTCGCTACGATCAGCAGGGCGCCGACGAAGTCACCTTCCTCGACATCACCGCCTCGTCGGATCAGCGCGACATCATCCTGCACGTCGTCGAAGCCTGCGCGGCACAGGTGTTCATTCCACTGACCGTCGGTGGCGGCGTCCGCTCGGTCGCCGATGTCCGCCGGCTGTTGAACGCCGGCGCGGACAAAGTCAGCATGAACACCGCCGCGGTGGAAAACCCCGAACTGATCGCCGAAGCATCGGCCAAAGTCGGCAATCAGTGCATCGTCGTCGCCATCGATGCCAAACAGCAAGCGCCCGGCGTCTGGCAGGTGTTCACCCATGGCGGGCGTAAAAATACCGGCATCGACGCCATCGCCTGGGCGCGCCGCGTCCAGGCTCTCGGTGCTGGCGAAATCCTGCTGACCAGCATGGACCGCGACGGCACCCGCAACGGCTTCGACCTGCCGTTGACCCGGGCGGTCGCCGACGCCGTAGACATCCCGGTGATCGCCAGCGGCGGTGTCGGCACATTGCAGCATCTGGCGGAAGGCGTTACCGAAGGCCGGGCCGACGCGGTGTTGGCGGCGAGCATTTTCCACTTTGGTGAATTCACCGTTCGCCAAGCCAAGGAACATCTGCGCAATCAGGGAATCGAAGTCCGGCTATGAGCGATCTCGACCCGAATCAGCATTGGCTGCAAGCCCTCAAATGGGACGAGCAGGGTATGATACCGACGATTGCCCAGGATGCCGTCAGTGGCAAAGTGCTGATGTTCGCCTACATGAACCAGGAATCGTTACGAGAAACGGTCGACAGCGGCAGCGCGGTATACTGGTCGCGTTCGCGTCGTCGGTTGTGGCGAAAAGGCGAAGAATCCGGTCATGTGCAACGCGTGCGCGCGATACGCACCGATTGCGACGGCGACGTCCTGTTACTGGCGATCGAGCAACACGGCGGCATTGCTTGCCACACCGGTCGCGAGAGCTGCTTTTTTTATCAACTGACGGGGAACCTTTGGGTAGCCGCCGACCCAGTGCTCAAGGACCCCGAGGACATTTACGGCAAATGAATATGGACATGCTGCACCGTATTTCGGAAACCCTTTTGGCACGCCGAAAAGCCGATCCGGAGACTTCCTACACCGCCCAATTGATGGCCCGCGGACCCGATTCGATTCTCAAGAAGATCGGCGAGGAAACCGCCGAACTGATCATGGCCGGCAAGGAAGGAAACCGCTTGCACGTGGTCTGGGAATCGACCGATGTGCTTTACCACACCATGGTATTGTTGGCGTTCTATGGCTTGACGATCGAAGACGTGCTGCAGGAAATGCGGCGTCGCGAAGGAATTTCCGGTATCGACGAGAAAAAATCGCGCAAAGGCTGAGCAATGGAAGACTGTCTGTTCTGCAAAATCGTCCGCGGCGAAATACCCGCCCGCAAGGTTCATGAGGACGACTGGCTGATCGCTTTCCACGATATCAACCCGGCACGGCCGCTACACCTGCTGGTGATTCCCAAAAAGCATATCACCTCGCTGGCGACGGCCACCGCCGACGACACCGAGATCCTTGGCCGTCTGCTGGCGATCACCGGCCGCCTGGCCGCCGAACACGGCAGCCCGGACGGCTTTCGGCTGATCATCAACACCGGTCGCATCGGTCACCAGGAAGTACCACATCTGCACGCCCACATCGTTGGCGGGCCGGAACCCGTCGGGCCGATGCTCAAGCGCGCCTGAGCTCTCACGAGCGGTAACGGACCGTCGGGAACTCGGGACGATTTCACACTATTGGAGACCGGCAATGGGCTCTTTCAGCATTTGGCATTGGTTGATCGTTCTGATCATCATTCTGCTAGTTTTCGGCACCAAGAAACTGCGCAACCTGGGTTCCGATCTCGGTGGCGCGGTCAAGGGATTCAAGGACGGCATGCGCGAAGCGACCGCCGACGACAAACCGGCGGAAACCGCCGCCACGCCGCCACCGGCACAAGTCGGCAGCGCGCAGACCATCGAAGGCGAAATCCGCGAAAAAACGAGAAGTTGACTCCGTCGTTGGCGAGCAGCCGCCCATGATTGTCGGCTGGCCGCTGCATCCGGCCGACGGTTGGCCGAATCACTCTCCTCGCCAAGGCCAACCTGATTTCCTGGATCGTGATTGCCCATGTTTGATATCGGCTTTTCCGAAATGGTGGTCATCGCCATCGTCGCCCTGGTGGTGCTCGGTCCCGAACGACTGCCCAAGGTGGCGCGGACAGCCGGCCACCTGCTGGGACGGCTGCAGCGCTATGTCAGCGACGTCAAAGCCGACATCAATCGCGAAATCCAGCTCGATGAACTGAAAAAACTGCAAGCGCAAATCGAAGAATCGGCCCGGCAGATTAGAACCACCGTCGGCAACGAAGTCGCGTCGGCCGAACAAGCGGTCCGCGAAACCGTGCAGGTCGTCCGCGGCGAGCCGCGCCAGCCGCCGCCCAACGAAACGCCCGCACTGCCGACGATGGCCGGAACCGACTCCGCCGAGGCGCCGAAGCGACCATGAGCACCGACGCCCCGGAAGAAGAATCGTTCCTGTCGCATCTGGTCGAACTGCGCACCCGGCTGATTCGTTGCCTATTGGCCATCGGCATCGTTTTTGCCTGCCTGTTTCCCTGGGCCAAGGAACTCTACGCGTTGCTGGCGCAGCCCTTGCTGGCCACGCTGCCCCAGGGCGGACAAATGATCGCCACCGACGTGGTCGGCGTCTTTCTGGTACCGATGAAGGTGGCGCTGATGGTCGCCTTCCTGATCGCCCTGCCCTACGTGCTGTTTCAGGTCTGGGCCTTCGTCGCGCCCGGTCTCTACGCGCATGAGAAACGCCTGGCCATGCCGCTGGTCACCGCCAGCGTGCTGCTCTTTTTCATTGGCATGGCCTTCGCCTATTTCCTGGTTTTTCCGACGATTTTCGGCTTCATGGCCCATATCGCGCCCGAAGGCGTCGCCTGGATGACCGACATCGAGAAATACCTGTCTTTCGTCCTTACCACCTTCATCGCCTTCGGCGTCACCTTCGAAGTGCCGGTGCTGGTGATCGTACTGGTGATGGTCGGCATCGTCGACCTCGCCAAGCTCAAGGAATGGCGCCCTTACATCATTGTCGGCGCCTTCGTCATCGCGGCGGTGTTCACGCCACCGGACGTCATCTCGCAATTGATGATGGCCATTCCGCTCTGTCTGCTTTTCGAATTGGGTCTGTTCCTGGCCCGCTTCGTCCGCCGCCGTGTCAGCGAATCGCCAACCGAGCCCACATAACCCACGCGTCGTCGGCGCCGACCAGATCCGCCACAAACGCCACCGGCCAGCAAGCACCCTACACGCCGGAAGAGCCACAGACAGCTCCTGCGAGCTGGGTGTCGGCTGGAATCAGCGAACGGTTTTTACGCCACCTTCTGTAACGGCCCGGCCACCGTTGGCAAACTGGCTGACGGCGCACCCTCCTCGAACAGCCACAGACTTCCCGGCGGCATCATCGTCCACTGCTCGTTGTCGGTCAGCGGCACGGTAGCCACCACCGCCACCCGATCGTCGGGCGTCGTCACCTCGTTGAAGTCGATCGTCAAATCCTGGTCGCGCAAATGGGCGACGGCGAACGGCGCCTGCCGGACAATGAAACTGAGTTGCGTCGAACAATGGGCGAATAGCGAATCCCCATTCGACAGCAAATAATTGCACACCCCGCGAGCCGCCAGGTCGAGCGTCAGTTCATGGACGGCAGCGAACAACAGGGCCTGCTCCGGCATCCGGCTGCCAAAGCGACGACGCAGCGCTTGCAGCAACCAGCAAAACGCGCGTTCGCTGTCGGTTTCGCCAACCGGCACGAAGCAGCCATCCAGCGACGGCGAATAGTCGGGCAGATTGCCGTTGTGCGCGAAAATCCAGTACCGTCCCCACAACTCGCGCATGAACGGATGCGTATTCTCCAGCGACACCACCCCCTGGGTCGCCTTGCGAATATGGGCGACGACATTTTTCGAATGAATTGGATAATTTCGCACCAATTCGGCGACCGGAGACACGCAAGACGGCTGCGGGTCGAGAAAAACCCGCGTGCCGCGACCTTCGAAGAAAGCGATACCCCAGCCGTCGCGATGCACATCGGTCGCCCCACCGCGTGCCTGAAAGCCGGCAAATGAAAAGCAAATGTCGGTCGGCACGTTACAGTTCATTCCCAGCAGTTGACACACGTGCCTTACCCTCCGTTCGCCAATACCATGGAAGTTCCGCCTACTACCTCCGCTTCAGTCTGGATCGCGTCGGCAACCCACACCTCTGCCCCGGACAAGCGCAGATGGACCTGGCGCAAAGTCCAGATGTCCAGAGAATGAGCGACGCCAAGCGCTCAGAGCAACACCAAACCGTGCTCTGAAAATCTTCTGGCCGGCCTCCCACTGCCGGAGCTGGCCGTAGTGATTCATGTAAATCCATGACCGCAGGAGATCACAGATGCCAATATAGCGGAATCGACTCGCATCCGAACGACTGCGTGCTGGTCGTGACGAACGAGGCGGAAGCAATTGTCGCCGAGAGGCTGCTGGCGGACCCACTGGAGAAGGTCATTGCCATCCCATGGAGCCTTCCCATTTGACGGTTTGGGCGAGACGTACAGCCGCCGCACCGAGAATCGGGCTGGCCTTGTCGGGACGATCAACGGCATGACTCGCTCAAGGCGATGGCGTTTGAAGCGCTGATGGCTTAGAAAGACCTCGACCTCCGGCGCTCCCATTTCGCGCGGGTGACGTTTCCCATGGAATCGCACGAAGCGCTTGACACACTGGACCGACTATGATTCAGTTCGAATGCTGTCATGGCGCGGTCGGATCTACGCGCGCACCTGGTCGAGCAGCCTCGGTTCGGAGGGGTTTTTCCAGGAGCGGAGGGGAGCGCCGGCGGTGTGTTTGTCGGATCGACGGGGGTATTCATGGTCAGAGAATCATTGAAGATCAGTACGATGCGCAGAAAGTATTGGGGTATACCCCTGTCTAGGGATGAAAATGCACCTGATGGGACGACTGCCATCGGCGGGATATACACCGAAATCGGTGTTCACTAAACGTTAGGCCTCGCAACAAATGCCGTACCGCCCGGCCCCGTCGGCGAAGCCAAGATGAGATGGTCGGGCACCGCGACAATCAAGGGAAAACCCCACCGCGACACGAGCGGGAGCGACGCTCTGTGGCCCGCCTGTCTACGGTGGCCCGACGTTAGAATCCAGCCGGGCGGGCCAGGATGACACACCACACACCACGAAGGGAGTCGGCATGAGTTGGACTATCGCCATGTACGGATTGGTCTTTCTCACAGTCGCCTTCGCCATCACCTCCTTGATGCGAAAGCGCAAGGACGCCACAACTGGCCCTCTACGAGAGTATCTTTTAGCAGCCAATGAGCTACCTAGGCTCAGGGTGTTGAACTTGCTATGGGCAGCGTCGTTCTCAGTAAACGGAATGCTCTACCAGACGTATCTTGGGTACAAGATCGGCTTCTGGGCGCTCCTGACTCAAGCTGCTTGGGCCTTGAGTTTCTACTGGCTCTCAAGATATACGGAACGAATTCGCAGCTCAGACGGACTCCATGGCGCACTCGGCGCCAAGTTTCACCCATCTCTCAAGCCTATTGCCGCCGTTTTTTCGATCTTGAGCGCCATGGCTCTAATTGGCTGGGAATTCAACGTTCTCCAGAGTACATTCCGTGGGCTTATCCCATCTGGTCCAACGAAGTCGATGGATCAAGGATCGCTGATCGCCCTCGGCATTGTGTTCTCATGCGTCTTCTACACGATTCTTGGCGGAATGCGTGCAAACGCACTGGCAGACATTATCCAATCCTTTCTCAAGGTTCTAGGATTCAGCCTGCTACTAATTCTGCTCTACGTGAATCTAACTAAGCCGGGCGCAAGCCACTTCGAAAAGCTGCCCGACTTTGATCAGGCCATCGCGGTGCTAACTCTTGGCGGACTGCTCACGAATCTTGCCTTTAGCCTCACATGGCAGTTTGTCGACATGTCCACATGGCAAAGCGTCGTCTCTGGTAAGGCTAGTGCTACTACGTCACAGTCAGCGAAAGATCTCCGACGCGCCGGCTTCATGACATTCGTCGCTCCGGGTGTTCTGGGTACGTTGCTGGGAATTTTTCTAATGCCAACCGCGGGCGTTGATGAGGGTAACGGTCTTGCTAAAGCAATTGAGGCACTGCAGCCGCTTGGTGCCGTTACCTCATTCTTGATCTTCCTTGCAATCGCCTCTTGTGCGATGTCCATGATTGACGGTCTGCTACTCGTATCTGGTTTCACGTTGATTGTTGACGTCTTCTATCGCAAAAAGACACTGACTGAAATCGACAGCGATAGAGACTCAGCCTTCAAGATTCTAGGAATAGTCCGGCTTGCCTTCGTTGTTTTGGCGGCTTTCGGTGTAGCTGGCGTCTCGACCATTATGCGGAGTCTCGGACTTGCTGAGTTCATGATTCTCTATGTGATTGTCGTTCCTGCTCTTGCCTTATTCGGACCCGTTTTCCTCATGCTATTAGGCAAGACGTCGCGGTCTAGGTCCGTCACTTTCGTACCAGTCTTTGCGGCACTGGTTGGTGTGAGCTTTATCGCCGGCGGGGAAAAATATGCTCAATGGGCAGGCACAGCTACGCTATTATTTTCCCTTATCCTAACCTACTTGATTTGCCTAAAAGGCAGCGATATCTCGAACCAAACATAATGCACTGGGGGGGGGAGGATAATGACTACTGATCACTTGATTGGCTACGCATTCTCGGCGCTGCTAGTACTTCTACTGTTCTACGCGGCGTTCGGAGAGTACATTGTGCGCCGCCTGTCCTGGGTTAAGCGCCTAGAGCGAGTTCAGACTGACTGGAGACAACTGCGGCTCGACCTCAGTCAGATTGCGGACCGCGCTTTTCCCCCGCCTCAAGGCCCACTCGGCAGCAAACTCGATGATGTGTGCGTTTTGCCCGCCAGCAAAGTGTTCCGACGAGATGAGCTCCTAGCCCTTCAGGCGAACTACCACACGATAGCCAATCGGCAGACTTGGCGCATACTCGGGGCGTCCGCGTTTCCGCGCGAACGAGTTGATGAAGCAGCGAGTCACTTGAGAGTTTATGTCGTAATTTTTCTGCTTCTGGTGGGGTACAACATATTTGGCTTACTACCGAATACTGAAGACCTTTCCATTCTGTTCTCAAGTTCAGTGTTCGGCACCTTTCACACTGCAGCGGGCACGCTCGGTGCGAAGATTGGCACAGTTGTCGCTGTGAAAGAGGCAGTGATCATTGGTTTTTTTGGTGCCCGGTTACATGCGGAACGGAGTACCTTCAATCACTTCGCAAAGGAATAGCGCCATGAAGATTCAATCGAACTCAGCAGCGATGACGTTGAATTCGTTCGATCTTTCGTTTGTTCGAGAGAAACTGTCAAACGACGGCAAATTGTCAGATTCCGAGATTTCTCAGGCAGAAGAGGAGTTTCGTAAGTTTCTCGCGCTTGTCCTCAAATACGATGGCCCCCTAGCAATGATCGACAAGCGAGTCGATGAGTTCTGGCACTCATTCATTCTCTTCACCCCTCAGTACAGACAGTTCTGCAGTGAGGTTATGGGATTCTTCGTTGACCATCAGCCGCGAACATCAACCACGCCGGTTCCTACATCGGCTATTGCAAACTTTGTGGCGGCCTATAAGGCTGAGTACGGCGAACTACCCTCGTACTGGGTTGAAACTGTCGACAATGTCATTCGAGCCGCGATTGAGTCCGGCAATGTCCCTGAAGACCTAGCCTTTCAGTGGTCAGGCTGGACGGGCCGGGGCGGAATCTAGCGTCACGCCTACCCCGGCGAGGCCTAACCCCTCGCTCAAGCTGACCCGCTACGGCAGGCACTGTAAGCCCGGTCTGAGGTACTCCGTACATTGTCTCAGTCCGGGCTTACAGTACCTGCCTCCACGTGCAGCTTAGCTCGAACGTTGCCCGAGAAAGTCGGCTGCGCAGACGGCCGAGTTGGCTGTTAGCACGAAGCAGTGGGCTGTATGAAGCGTCGAAAATCTGGTAAATAGCGAAGTGTTTTATGAGCGGCTGTATAACGCGAGCGTTCATACACACGCCCAGAAAACACTTCGGAGGGAAGAGCA